>NZ_JBQHQF010000012.1:0-72407 GCF_052067635.1 Collinsella sp. HCP3S3_E5
GGCGGACCGGGACGGGTTAACGGCAGGCCCCGCCGACCGATTGCAAGCGGTCGGCGGGGCCATTGTGGCTCTTGACAGCGGATTGGGTCATATGAGCGAGCGACGTCCAGGGCGAACAAGTTGGCATGAAAAAGGCAAGGCATAGACCTTCTGGTCATGCCTTGCCTTTTGAATGACAAATTGTCGCCCTGGGCGGCGCGCAGCGTCGGCTGGTCCGCCGTTCGGTAGAACGGCGGAACCAATTAGTACATCTTTGCGCCAGCAGGAATGGAGGCGTCGAGCTGGATCAGGTTGAGGCGCTCCTCACCCTCCTCCTCGTGGATGGCACTGATGAGCATGCCGCAGCTGGGGATGCCCATCATCTTGCGCGGAGGCAGGTTGGTGATGGCAAGCAGGGTCTTGCCGACCAGGTCCTCGGGCTCATAGTATTCGTGGATGCCGGAGAGGATGGTGCGGTCGGCACCGGTACCGTCGTCGAGCGTAAAGTTCAGCAGCTTCTTGGACTTCTTGACGGCCTCGCATGCCTTGACCTTCACAGCGCGGAAATCGCTCTTGGAGAAGGTATCGAAATCGACGAACTCCTCAAACAGCGGCTCAACGGCGATCTTGGAGTAATCGAGCGTGGGCTTGAGCGACTTAACGAACGGGCTCGCGGCGTTGCCGGCCTCGGCAGCCTTGGCGGCAGCGGCACCGGACTGGAAACCCTTCTCGGGCTTCATGTGCGGGAACAGCAGGACATCGCGGATGGAAGCCTGGTTGGTGAGCAGCATGACCACACGGTCGATACCGATGCCAATGCCGCCCGCGGGAGGCATACCGTACTCGAGGGCGCGCACGTAGTCCTCGTCATACTCCATGGCCTCATCGTCGCCGCCGGCCTTCTCGGCCATCTGGGCGGCAAAGCGCTCAGCCTGGTCGACCGGGTCGTTGAGCTCGGAGAATGCGTTGGCGTACTCGTGGCCGGCGATGACCAGCTCAAAGCGGTGGGTCAGACGCGGATCGTCCTCAAAACGCTTGGCGAGCGGGCTGACCTCGATGGGGTAATCGCACACGAAGGTCGGGTTGACGATGGTGTCCTCGCCCAGCTCATCGTAAATCTCGGCGATGATCTTGCCTGCAGTCCACTCGGGCTTGATCTCCAGGCCCTTCTCGCGCGCGGCGGCAGCAAGCTCCTCGACAGGCGTGTCGATGGTGACCTTCTTGCCGAGCACGTCAGAGACAATATCAGTCATGGGACGACTTGCCCACTCACCGGACAGATCGATGGTCTGGCCCTGGTACTCGATGACCTCGGGGTTGCCGATGGCCTTGTTGGCAGCCTTGATGACGCCCTGGGCGAGCGCCTTCATGCCCTCGAGATCGGAGAAGGCACGGTAGGCCTCCATCGTGGTGAACTCGGGGTTGTGGGTGAGGTCCATGCCCTCGTTACGGAAGATACGACCGATCTCGAAGACGCGCTCAAAGCCACCGACGATGCAGCGCTTGAGGTGCAGCTCGGTAGCAATGCGCAGGTAGCACTCCTGATCGAGAGCGTTAAAGTGCGTGATGAACGGCTTAGCCGTAGCGCCACCCTGAATGGTCTGCAGAATGGGAGTCTCGACCTCCATGTAGCCGTCGGACTCCATAAAGCGACGGAAGGTGGAGAGGATCTGCGAGCGCTTGCGGAAGGTCTCGCGAACATCGTCGTTGGCGATCAGGTCGACGTAGCGCTGACGATAGCGGGTCTCCTTGTCGGAGAGACCGTGGAACTTCTCGGGCAGCGGGCGAACGGCCTTGGAGAGCAGGGTCGCGCTCTTAGGGGCGACGGAGAGCTGGCCGCGCTGAGTACGCACAACCACGCCGGTCACACCCAGGATATCGCCAAGGTCGAGGGCCTTGAGCGTATTCCAGGCTGCCTCATCCATGTCGTTGATGCGGCAGAACAGCTGAATCTCGGCCGTTGCGTCGCGCACGACGATGAACATGATCTTGCCCTGACCACGCTTGGCGACCACGCGGCCGCCGATCTTCACGACGTCCTCGGTGTCTTCGCCATCGGCAAGATCGGCATACTTAGCCTCGATGTCGGCAACGTAGTCCTCGATCTCGGAGTGCTCGGGATAGGGGTTCTGGCCCGCCTCGAACAGGGCGGCGCGCTTGGCCAGGCGCGTGGCACGCTCGTCGTTGAGCGTCGATGCCTGCTCGGCGGCGTTCTGGTTCTCTGCCATAAGTTAGCTCCTCAAACTAAAACGCTCCCCAGGATTCGGTCCCAGGGAGCGAAAACATACCTTTACGCGGGACCGTGGTCTAGCGTGCGATCTTGGCGATGGTGTAGACGCGAGTCTTGCCGGAAGGCGTAACGACCTCGACGGAGTCGCCCTCGCCGTGGCCGATGATGGCGTGGCCGACCGGGGACTCGTTGGAGATCTTGTGCTCGAGCGAGTTGGTCTCGGTGGTACCGACGAGCGTGACTTCCATGACCTCACCGTTGGGATCAATCAGCGAAACGGTGGAACCGATGGAGACGGTCAGATCGCCCGTGGTGGCAGCAACCTGAGCGTTGGCGAGAATAGCCTGAATCTCGGCAATGCGAGCAGCATTCTGAGCCTGCTTGTCCTTGGCGGCATCGTACTCGGAGTTCTCCGAAAGGTCGCCAAACGCGCGGGCTTCCTTGATGTCCTCGACGATCTCCTTGGCGTAATCGCCCTCACGCCAAGCGAGCTCCTCGACGAGCTTCTGGCGGCCCTCAGCGGTCAGTACGATCTGGCTTGCGTCCATACGGATATCTCCCCAACTATGATGTAACAATCAACTGTCAACATAACGAAAAAGACCGGCTAGCCTGCGGGCAAGCCGGTCAGGTGCTCACCCCAAAGGGATGGGACTACTCTGCGTCCGCGTCGCCGTCCTCTGCCTTCTTTTTCTTGGCGGCGGCGAGCTGGGCCTCGAGCTCTGCGATCTTCTTGTCCTCCTCGGACTCCTCGACCACAACGTCCTCGGCCTGCTTGGTCTCGTCCTTATCGTCGCCCTCCATACCCTCGCGGATATTCTTGACGGTAGAGCCGAGGGACTTGCCGAGCTTCGGCAGGTTCTTGGGCCCGAAGATAATCAGGACAACGACGAGAATAATGATGAGCTCAGGAGCCCTCAGTCCAAACATGTAGACCTCCACAAAACAGCGAGACAAGCTCGAATGAGTATACCGCGGGTATCGCGGTATCACAACAATAGCTAAAAAAAGGGACCGCAAGAAGCGGTCCCTTCTCATGCTCTGGTCGGGTTGACTGGATTTGAACCAGCGACCCCTGCGTCCCGAACGCAGTGCTCTACCAAACTGAGCCACAACCCGTTAGCTCGACTATAGTAACAAAGATTTTCGCCGCGTGCTAGAGAATTTTTTATTTCTTTGGCGCGTCGATTTGAACCGTGTTGGGAATAAGCTCAGTCGCGCAGGACCACCAGCCATTTTGCTGGGCAGCGTCGGCAAGCCTTTCGGCCGTGGCGGCGGTGTCGCAAATGGCAAACGAGCAGGCACCCGACCCGCACACGTCCACGGCAACGGTTCCCTCCTGTGCGCGCAGCCAGTCGAGAACCGCCTGGATCTGCGGCTCCATCAAAGCAGAAATGACGCCCAAGTTGTTATGGATGAGCGAATACGCCATCTTCGCATCACTCACGCTAAGAGCCGATGCAATGGCACCGGGCGCAGTCGCGGACACCGGGGCCTCGTCAAAACGTCGATAGGCCTCAATTGTCGAAACGCTCGCCTCCCGCGGCTTGACCAGCACAACGGGCGTCACAGGAAGCGCGGGGTACTCAGTTGCCAGAACGTCTCCCCCACCCACGTAGAATGCGGGGCTCGCATGCAAAAAGAACGGCACGTCGGCGCCGATGCCACGCGCAATCTCGTCCAGCGCAGGATCAGTGCGGTCGATGCCCCACAGCTCAGCCAGGGCAACGATAACCGCCGCGGCATCCGTCGAGGGGCCGCCCAGGCCGGCGCACAGCGGGATGCGCTTCTCAATCGTCACGCACACGTTTGCCTCGCGCCCGAAATGATCGGCCATGGCGACGGCGGCGCGGTAGGCAGTATTCTTTTGCATGGGAAAATCTGATGCCGGAACCGTCTGGACGGTCAACGCCTGCGCCGGCGTGACCGTCACGGTATCGGCTAGGCCGACAGCTGCCATCAGGGAATCGACTTTGTGGTAGCCGCGGGCATCGCGCTCGGTATGAACCCCCAGGTAGAGGTTAATCTTTGCCGGCGCAGTAAGGATGAGGGACCGATCGGTCACCGTTAATGCTCCTCGAGCTGGTTGCCGAGCGGAGTAAAGATGTGCTCGCCGCTCTCGGGGTCGAACAGTTCAACCTGACCGGTAAGGACGTCGATGTACTGGTAGGACTGACGCGACTTGCGGCCGCGGCGCTCGTCAACCTCGACGATAAAGACAGCCGGGTGGACGCTCTTGATGGTACCCATGCGCTCGACAACGCGGGTACGGCCCATGTTGGCCTTCACCTTGACGCGATCGCCCACCATATCGGTCAGCTTCTCGTGGATGTCGTCGACGTAATTGACTTCCATCTCTTCCATGAACAGGGCCTCCAGAAGGTGCAATTCAAAAAGGGGATAATACCCCTAAGATAGACAAAACTCTAATACTATAGCACCCTGTTACAACCCCACGCAAGTAGCTAATTAGGCTACTTACAGATTGTCGGTATCGAGGACAATGGTGAACGGGCCGTCGTTGACCAGGTCGACTTTCATGTCGGCGCCAAAGATGCCGTGCGCCACGTGGTCGACGTCCTGGGCGACGAGCGTCAGAAAGTACTCATAAAGCTCGTTGGCGACATCGGGCGCGCCAGCATCCGTAAACGACGGACGACGGCCGTGGCGGCAATCGGCAAACAGCGTAAACTGCGACACCACGAGCACCTCGCCGTCGACATCGGCAAGCGCCAAGTTAGTCTTGCCGTTCTCGTCCTCGTTGATACGCAGCCCGCGGAGCTTGCCCCATAGTTTATCGGCCTCGGCACGCGTATCGCCATGGCCCACACCCAGCAATACCAGATAGCCGCGCCCAATGCGGCCCACGCACTCGCCGTCGACCGTAACACCGGCGTTGAGCACGCGCTGCACCACCGCACGCACGGCCTACTCCTCGCCCGTGAGTTTGGCGGACAGGTGCTCGAGTGCATGGAAACGATGGCTGATGGCGTTCTTCTCGTCCGCTGTGAGCTCGGCCATAGTCTTGCCCGGCGTATCGACCGGCAGGAACAGCGGGTCGTAGCCAAAGCCGTGGTCGCCGCGGCCCTCGTGTGCGATAACGCCCTCGCAGGCACCCTCGCCATAGGTGACCAGGCCGTCTTGGTCGATGAGCACAACGACGCTCATAAAGCGTGCGGTGCGATCCTCGTCTGCCACGCCTTCCAGATTAACGAGAAGTTTGGCATTGTTGGCGGCATCATCGCCGTGTACGCCCGCATAACGCGCGCTATACACACCCGGCTCACCGTCCAGCGCGTCGACGACCAAGCCGGAATCGTCGGCGATGGCCATAAGGCCCGTCTCCTCGACCGCAGCCTGCGCCTTGATGATGGCGTTCTCCAAAAACGTCGTGCCGTTTTCCTCGGGGTCCTCAAAATCGCCCAGCTGGCCGAGCGCCACAAAGCGCACCTCGGGCATGACCTTGCCCAAAATGGCCTCGATCTCGGTGAGCTTATGGGCGTTACCCGTGGCCACAACAATGGTCGCCGCCGGGTCGAGAGTGTCGATGTCAATCTTCTCAAGTGCCATAGCTGGCCTCCTTGTCTCTTATAGCAATGCCGTGTAGAGGACGACGAGGGCCTCGGCCTCTCCCCTCTCAATCAACGGCAGTCTTATACTTCGGCGTTTTCGCAGATTAAACCTGCCAAAATCAACATCCCCTTTTGGCAGGTTAGGCGAGGGCTTGACGCTGAAGCTCGATGAGCTCGGCGATGCCCTTGTCGCCCAGATCGAGCAGGGCGTTGAGACGCTTGCGGTCGAAGGGCGCCTGCTCGCCGGTACCCTGGAGCTCGATCATCTCGCCGGAGTCGGTGGCGACGAGGTTCATGTCGACCTCGGCGTGGCTGTCCTCGGAATAATCCAAGTCGAGCAGGGTGTTGCCGTCGACGACGCCCATGGAAATAGCGGCAACCTGACCGGTAAGCGGAATGCGCTCGAGCTTGCCCGCCTCGACCCACATGGCAAGGGCGTCGTGCAGCGCCACCCAGGCGCCGGTGATGCTCGCCGTACGCGTGCCGCCATCGGCCTGGATCACATCGCAGTCAACGGTAACGGTGTACTCGCCGAGCGCCTTCATGTTGACGACGGTGCGCAGGCTGCGGCCGATCAAGCGCTCGATCTCCATGGAACGGCCCTTGCGGTTGGCATGTTCGCGCTTGCAGCGCTTGCCGGTCGACGCCGGCAGCATCGCATATTCCGCCGTTACCCAACCGGCCTTGGCGCCCTTGCGCCAGCCCGGAACGCCCTCCTCGATGGTGGCGGCGCACAGCACGCGCGTGTCGCCAAACTCTGCCAGGCACGAGCCGTGGGCGTGCTTCATGACGCCGCGGGTGAGCTTAACGGGACGCAGCTCGTTTGCGGCGCGGCCGTTGGCGCGGTTGACCTGCATATATTCCATGGAACTATCCTTTCGGCAAAAGATGTGGCGAAGACTCCGGCGACATTGCGTGCCTAACCGAGTTCGTCGATATCGACATGCTCGATGCTTTTGAGCGGCTGGCCAAAGATAAAGCTGCCCGCCACCGCAAACTCGGCAATGTTGTCGGACGTGGTGGCAAAGCGATGCTGCGGCTCGGCGGTGTTGCCCGCCAGCTGCTCACGGCGCGTGAGGATATCGGTCAGCTCGCGAGTGGTCTCCTCGGCGGAGCTCACCACGCGCACCCCGGGCCCCAACGCATGACGGATGGGGCCCACCAGCAGCGGAAAGTGCGTACAGCCGAGCACCACGGTATCGATGCCACGATCGTGCAGTGGCTCGACTGTGGCGTTGACCAGCGCGCGAACGGCTGGCGTATCAAAAATATCCTCGTTCTCGAGCCATTGCTCCTGCAGATGCGCGCCCGAGGCGAGCTCGTGCTCGACAACCTCGACAAAGCTCGAGGCAGGGCAGCCATACACGTCCACGCCGGCATCCAAGTCCTGGATGGCGCGCGTGTAGGCGCCCGAGCGGATGGTGAGGTTGGTGGCGAGCACGCCCACACGGCGCGTGCGGGTGCTGTTGATGGCGGCACGCGCGCCCGGCGCGATTACGCCAATCACGGGGACATCGAGCACCTGCTGAGCCAGGCGAAGCGCCGCTGCCGTCGCCGTATTGCAGGCGATGACCATGATCTTGACGTCGTGTCTCGAAAGCCAGCGCCCCGCCTGTAGCGCAAACGAGCGCACCTCGTCCTCGGTGCGGGTGCCGTAAGGGCAGCGCTTGGTATCGCCAAAGTAGTAGACGGACTCGTGCGGAAGCGCCGTCGCAATCGCGCGCGCAACCGTCAAGCCGCCCAGACCCGAGTCGAACACGCCGATGGGGCGCGTATCACCGGCCAGATTCTCGATATCGGACATTACCTCACCAGATTCTCTCTCGAAAAGATATGGCCAAGCGTAACGGCACTGCGCTATGAACGGGCCGCGACGAGCAGCTCCGCCGTCGCCGCCCAGCCGTCAACGATCCTGCCACGCGTGACAAAGGCGTTATCGCAGGACGCAAGAAACTCGGACGCGCCGGCGCTGGTCAGACCGTTCTCGACCAGGCAGAACGTGCCCACGTGGTCGGCCATGTAGAAATCAGACTCGGAATCGCCGAGTGCCAGCGTCTCGTCGCGCTCGATGCCCAGATGCTCGCAGAAACGCGCGACCGCCACGCCCTTGTCGAGACCCGACGGATTGATGTTAAAGGCACGACCGTCCTCGACGCGATCGAGCTCGAGGGTCGTCGGCTTGGACAGATGAGTCAAGTGGCCGTTGCAGGCCCAGACCAGACCGCAGCCAGCCTCGTCGAGGATGGCCTGCGCCTCGTCATCGGGAATATCGCCGCGCATGCCGACGGTGACCTCGCGGTACTTATAGCCAGTCGACATGTCGTTGTGGTACTCGATCTTGTGCGGCCAGCGAGCGAGAATCTTCTCGCACACGCCGGTCTGCTCAATCACCTGGTGCGGCGTAAGGCCGCAGGCGGGGTCGTAAGGCATGTCGCCGGTCAGATACTCCCAGTCGTTGGCCTTGAGGTCGTACATGACCAGGCCACCCATCTCGCCAATGTAGGAGTTGAGGCCGAGCACGCGGGCATCTTCGTGGATCATGGTGCGGTTGCGACCCGAGGTGGGAATTACCTGGATGCCAGCGCGGGCAAGCGCCACGACGGCCTCGACGAGCTTGGTCGAGGGATTGCCGTCGTTGTCGCGCAGCACGCACGAGCCGGGCGCGAGCATCGTGGCGTCCAGATCGGTAAAGACGTACTTGACCTTGGCAAGGCGCTCGCGCATCTCGCCCGAAAGCTCGGCAACGGTCGGCAGGGTGTTGTGGGACATGGTTACTCCATTTATTACGTAGAAAAGACTTAATCTTGGTACCGCGTTTTCCCTAAGGTGAACACGCTTGAGAGGCACTGCATCATCGGGCGTCGAGGATCCGTAGACGCCATCCTAAAGGCAGCAGCGCTTAGGCGTCGTACGCCGCAAGGATGCGCTTGAGAACCGAGCCATCACGCTCGCAGGGCTCGGGTCCGTTCTTGCGCAGCATGCACTCCTCCTCGCCCTTGCCGGTCACGATAACCACAGCGGGGCGGTCGGTCTCGCGCACGGCCGTCTCGATAGCGGCGGCGCGGTCGCACACGATCTGCCAGCTATCGTTTCCCTGCGCCTGGACATTGCGCGCGATCTCGGCGCAGATGTCCTCGACGTCCTCGGGGCCCGGGTCATCCTCGGTAATCACGATGCGATCGGCGTACTTGCCGGCAGCGATACCCATCGTAGTACGGCGATCGACACCCTTGCCTCCCGTTGCACCAAAGACAACCGCCAGCTCGCGCTCGGGATAGTTCTCGCGCAGGTCGCGCAAAAGCGTCTCGAGGCTCATGCCGTTGTGCGCATAGTCAACGACGCCCAAAATCTTGCCCGATGCAGACGGATAGAGCTCCATGCGACCGGGAACAAAGACGCCCTCAAAGCCATGGACGATGCCCTCTTCGGAAATGCCGAGGGCCTCGGCGCAGGCAATCGCGGCAAGCGCATTGGACACGTTGAACTTGACGGGCGTGGGGATCACGATGTCACGCGTAAAGCGCGGCGTGCGGACCGTGACGATCACGCCGCAATCGCCGTTGCGAATGGCCAACGCACGCACGTCGGCGCGTCCATCGGTCAGCGAGAACGTCACTGTGCGCTCGCAGCGGGACGCCGCCTCGAGCACGCGGTCGACGTGGTCCATATCGAGGTTGACCACGGCAAAGCGGCTCTGCGAAAAAATCTTGAGCTTGCTGGCAAAGTAATCCTCGAGCGTGGGGTGCTCGATCGGCGAGATATGGTCCTCACCGATATTGGTAAAGGCGCCCACTTCAAAGTCAATCTTGCCCGTACGCTCGTATTTGAGGCCCTGGCTCGACGCCTCCATGACCAGCCACGGAGCGCCCGCCTCGGCGGCATGTGCGATACGCGACTGCAAAAGGAAGGACTCGGGGGTCGTTAGCTTAGAAGGACCGGCCTCGATACCGTCATCGAACTCGATACCCGTGTTGAGGGCTGGTCGATGACGGCCCGTGAGCTTAGCCTCGTTGGCAAGAATGCCACGCAGATAAAAGCTGCAGGTCGACTTGCCCTTGGTGCCCGTAAAAGCGCAGACCTTCACCTTGCCCGAGGGATGACCGTAATAGGCGTCCGCCACCACAGCGAGCGTACGGCGGATATCGTTGACGATCACAGCGGGAATATCGACGTCGTAATCAACCTCGGACACGTACGCCACGGCGCCTTCGGCAATCGCCGAGACCAGATACTCGGGCTTGAACGCACGGCCCTTGCAGACAAACAATGTGCCCGGACGTACCTGGCGCGAGTCGTCGGTCGCAAACTCGATGCGCTGGTCGCAAAGAGTATCCGGCTTGGAAACAACAAGGGCCTCGGCCTCGAGCAGCTCCACATAGCGCATCAAAGCCAGCTTCTCCTTCGTCGCACCCGACATATAACGACCTTTCTCGCTAAACCTAACCTTAAAAGAGCAAAAACCGTCCCAGATGAATCCGGTCGCGCCCCTGTATTATCAACCATCCTAATATGCCACCTGACCTTGCGAGTGTCTCAGCACCCTAAAAACTTGCAAGGACCAGCGCACGGTTAATTCGAAATAACAAAACCCCCGCCCTACAAATGCGCGCGATGCGGGGATGACCAGTGAGTTTGTCATGCTCTACAAGGACACGTCGCTGTTTTCGAGCGTCGGCGTCATGGAACTCATGCTGTTCTCCAAAAACCTCACGGCCACCACGGGCAACATCACACCCTACATTTGCGCCGCACCCTACTATCTGGTTGTGACGATTCCGCTCATCCACGTCGTCGCCAAGGTAGAGCACCGCCTTGCCAAGCGCGGCAGGCGCTAGCCCCTCTCGCGCTCTCGCACACAGCAATCGTCGCAGTCACGGCCCGCCGCTTCACCCAACGTGCGGGCCGTGGTTTTTCGGTCCCCTCGGCGCTTATGCCCCATCACGAAGCAAAAGATTGGCATGATAGTAAGGATTGATTGATATCGACTGCTGCAAACCTTGCGGCAGCGCACCTAAGCCGTCAGCAGAAAGGATCTTGCATGTGCGGTTTTGTCGGTTTTACCGGTACAGATGAACAGAGTGAGCTGGTTCTCACGGCCATGATGAATCGCATCATCCATCGCGGGCCGGATATGGGTGGCCAGCACATCGTCGATAACGTCGCCCTCGGCTTCCGCCGTCTTTCGATTCTCGACCTTTCCGAGGCTGGCGCTCAGCCCATGTCGAGCGATGACGGCAAGGTCACCATCGTCTTCAACGGCGAGATCTACAACTTCCAGGAGCTTCGCGCCGAGCTCGAGGCTGCCGGCTACGTCTTCCACTGCAACGCCGACACCGAGGTCCTGGTGCACGGCTACGAGGAGTGGGGCGAGGACCTGGTCAACCGCCTGCGCGGCATGTATGCGTTCGTGATTCACGACCAGAACAGGAACAAGCTCTTCGGCGCCCGTGACATCTTTGGCATCAAGCCGTTCTATTACTACCGGGCCTCCGACGGCTCGCTGCTGTTTGGCTCCGAGATCAAGAGCTTCCTGGACCACCCCAAGTTTGAGAAGGCCGTCAACCGCGACGCGCTGCGTCCCTACCTCACGCTGCAGTTCCCTGCCACGGAGGAGACGTTCTTTAAGGGCGTGTTCAAGCTTGCCCCCGCGCATTGCTTTACGTACGACCTTACGACCAACACTATGGACATCAAGCGCTACTGGAGCTGCGACTTTACCGATGACAACTCCAAGAGCTTCGAGGAGTACGTGGACGAGTGCGACAAGGTCGTGCACGAGAGCGTTGCCGCGCACCGCATCGCCGATGTTAAAGTTGGCTCATTCCTCTCCGGCGGCGTCGACTCCAGCTACATTGCCGCCTGCCTCATGCCCGACACCACGTATTCCGTCGGCTTTGACTACAAGAACTTCAACGAGACCAACTACGCCGCCGAGCTTTCCGACAAGCTTGGCATTAAGAACGTGCGCAAGATGATCACCGCCGACGAGTTCTTCGACGCGCTACCCGATATCCAGTACCACATGGACGAGCCGCAATCGAACCTCTCCAGCGTACCGCTGTACTATCTGGCACAGATGGCCGCCGAGGAAGTTACCGTCGTCCTTTCGGGCGAGGGCGCCGACGAGCTGTTTGCCGGCTACGAGTGGTACGAGGACACCCCCGAGATGCGATCCTTCAAGAAGCGCGTGCCGCTCGGCGTGCGCCGTGCCCTGGGCTCGCTCGTTCAGCATCTCCCCTACTTTAAGGGTCACAACTTCCTGACCAAGTGCGCCGAGGTCCCCGAGCGCTGGTACGTGGGCCAGGCAAAGGTGTTCGACCCGTCCGAGGTTGACGAGGTTCTCAAGCCAGCTTACGACACCGGCAAGAACGCCTCCGAAATGTGCGCAGAGTACTACAAGCAGGTCCCCGACTGCTGCGAGCTCTCTAAGAAGCAATATCTGGATATGAACATGTGGCTTCCGGGCGACATCCTGCTCAAGGCAGACAAGATGTGCATGGCACACTCCCTGGAGCTCCGCGTTCCGTTCCTGGACAAAAAGGTCATGGAGTTCGCCGAGCATATTCCCGCCAACTACCGTGTCAACGAAGAGGGCTGCAAACTTGTCCTGCGCCACGCCGCCAATCGCACGCTGCCCGATGAGTGGGCAACACGCAAGAAGGTTGGCTTCCCGGTGCCAGTTAAGTTCTGGCTGCGCGAGCAGAAATACTACGACTACGTCAAGGAGTACTTCACCGCACCGTGGGCTGCCGATTTCTTTGACACCGATGCGCTCATGAAGCTGCTCGACGATCACTTTGAGGGCCGCGCGCTCAACCAGCGCAAGATCTATACCACGCTGACGTTCCTCATTTGGTACAAGCGCTTCTTTATCGACGAGAACAAGGGCACCGAAGTCGCCGCTTAGATTTCGTTATGAATTAGCGGTGAACCCCGCAGGGTTTCCGCTATACTCAATTCCCGCGGGCGATTGGCGCAACGGTTAGCGCAGGTGCTTTACACGCACAAGGCTGGGGGTTCGAATCCCTCATCGCCCACCACTGAATTGGAAACGGTCCTCGCAAGGGGACCGTTTTTGTTTGCGCCCGGTGCATGGGATTCGAACCCGCAAGGGTGCGGAGCTGAGGAAACGCGAAGCGTTTTCCAGCGTAGCACGCGAGGAGCGGAGCGACGAAGCGGGGCGCGGGCGGCGCCAGCCGCACGCGGACATCCCTCATCGCCCACCACTGAATTGGAAACGGTCCTCGCAAGGGGACCGTTTTTGTTTGCGCCCGTTGCATGGGATTCGAACCCGCAAGGGTGCGGAGCTGAGGAAACGCGAAGCGTTTTCCAGCGCAGCACGCGAGGAGCGGAGCGACGAAGCGGGGCGCGGGCGGCGCCAGCCGCACGCGGACATCCCTCATCGCCCACCACTTGATTGAAAAGGCTCCCAGCGATGGGAGCCTTTCCCTTTTGGGCCCAGTGCAGAGGGATTCGAACCCGCAAGGGTGCGGAGCTGAGGAAACGCGAAGCGTTTTCCAGCGCAGCACGCGAGGAGCGGAGCGACGAAGCGGGACGCGGGCGGCGCCAGCCGCACGCGGACATCCCTCATCGCCCACCACTGAATTGGAAACGGTCCTCGCAAGGGGACCGTTTTTGTTTGCACACGGCCTATCCCAGCCATGGTAAATCGATAGCAAAACGGGTTCCAGTTCGCCCAATCGTGCGCCAAACGGCACGTGACGGTCTGGAACCCGCTTCAAACTGCTATGCCTGATGACGCTAAGCTAAAACACCCGCCAGGATCTCGATTAGGCTGTCTACATCGGCTTCCTCGCACACGAGCGGCGGCAGGAAGCGCAGTGTATGTGCACCCGTAGCGTTGATCACGGCACCAGCCACCAATGCGCGAGCCACAACGTCGTGCGCATCACCCGCAGCATCGTCCAAATCGCAGCCGAGCATTAGGCCGCGACCGCGCACCTCGGTAACATGCGGCAGCCTGGCGAGCCTTGCCTCCATATAGGCACCCACCTTGGCAGCATGGTCGGCATAATCGCCGCGCACGAGCGCGGAGAGCGTCGCGGCGCACGCCGCGACGGCCAAGCAGCTGCCGCCAAAGGTCGAGCCGTGGTCCCCCGGCTTAAACACGTCGGCAATCTCCTTCTTTGCCACCACGGCACCCATGGGCACGCCGTCGGCGATGCCCTTGGCAAGACTCATGATATCGGGCTCCACACCATAAGTCTGAAACGCGAACGGCTTGCCGGAGCGGAAAATACCACACTGGACCTCGTCGGCGATAAGCACGGCACCCACCTCGTGTGCCAAGTCGCGCGCCGCAGCCATAAACTCCCCGGTCATGGGATGCACACCGCTTTCGCCCTGGATCGGCTCGAGCATCACAGCGCAAATCTCGCTTCCCAACTGTTTAAAAATTGCACGCAGTTCATCTACATCGTTGGGTGTGCATGCCACAAAGCCACCCGGCAGCGGGCGGAAACTTTCCTGCAGCCAATCCTGCATGGTCGCGGCAATGGTCTCGAGCGTACGACCATGAAATCCGCCGCGCATACACACGATGGTGTTGCCACCGTTGCCAGCACGTTTGGCGTACAGACGCGCGAGCTTCATAGAGCCCTCGTTGGCCTCGGCGCCGGAATTGGCAAAGAACGTCTCCCACACCTGCTCGCCCGCAGTCGGAGCGCCAAGCGCCGCCGCCGTGGTCTCGTCGCCAGCGGCAATCGCGTCGGCAAGCACGCGCGCACCGTCCGCATCGTCGTTGGCGAGCTTGGACAGCAACGCCGCGACCTGGCCGCGCTGCTCGATGTAGAAGTAATTGGAGACATGCATGAGCTTTTTGGTCTGTGCCTCGAGCGCCGAGAGCACCGCCGGGTCGCCATGACCTAGGCTGCACACGCCAATACCTGCAAGAAAATCGAGATATTCGCGACCATCGTCGCCGGTGAGCTTCATGCCGTGGCCCTCGACAAACTCGACCGGCGAGCGGCTAAAGGTTTGCATAACGTAGTGGGATTCGAGCGATTGTTGAGCTGCAAGTGACATGAGATGCCTTTCGTTAAGCGCCAGGTGGCGCGGACTGTGGGTGTAACGGTGTGACGATTTCTAACCAGCTAGACCGTCTGGAGCTTCTCGACCTCGTCGAGGTTCTCGGTCAGGCGCGCCGCAAAGGTCGAAAGCGGGTGCGGGTGCGTATCAAATTCGTAGGCCGTCTCGGTAGAGTGGATCACGGTGCCGACGCCGGCATCGGTCAGCAGCTCCAGGAGCAGCGAATGCGGCGTGGTACCGTTAATGATGTGAGCGCGAAATACGCCGCCGACAAGCGCATCGACGGCCGCGCGCAGTTTGGGAATCATGCCCTTATCGACCTCGCCACCGTAGAGCATCTCATTAACCTCGTCGAGCGTTAGGTTGGAGATGAGCGAGTCTTTATCGCTAAAGTCCTTGTACAGGCCGTCGACGTCGGTCAAAAAGATCGCCTTGTGCGCGTGGAGCGCCGCCGCAACGGCACCGGCGGCGGTGTCGGCGTTGATATTGAAAAAGCCACCGTCCTCCCCCGCCGCGACGGTAGCGATGACGGGAATATACTCGCTATCGAGCAAGTTCTCGATGTAGTCGGTGTTGACATGCGTCACTTTGCCCACGCGTCCGAGCTCGGGGTCGAGCGGCTCGGCGATGAGCGTGCCGGCGTCGCTGCCCGATACGCCCACGGCCAAGTTACCGTGGTGGTTGATTGCCGCCACCAGCTCTTGGTTAACCTTGCCGCCCAGCACCTCGCGCACGATATCCATGGTCGCCGGCGTGGTCACGCGCTGGCCGTTCTTAAACTCGACGGGCATATCGTAATGGCTCAGCGCCTCGTTGATGGCTTTACCGCCGCCATGCACGATGACGGGGCGCATGCCGATAATCTTGAGCAAAACGATGTCGCTCATCACGTCGCGACGCAGTTGCTCGTCTACCATGGCGGCCCCGCCATACTTGATAACGACCGTCTTGCCGGTCAGGTTTTTAATCCACGGCAGCGCTTCGAACAGCAGCTGCGCAGTTGCTTCGTTGGATTCGCCCGAACGACAATCGCGTGCGAATTTCATAATCTACCTCGTCTTTCGTATCGTTATCGCGCTGTGCTCCGCTGCCCGCAATCGCGGCGAGATGCGCAGCGTGCCTGGAGTCTAGGAGCGGTAGTCACCATTGATTGAGATGTACTCGTGCGTGAGGTCACAGGTCCACACGGTCGTTGCCGCGTCGCCTGCGCCCAGGTCGGCCGAAATCACGATCTCGGGCGCCTCAAAACGTCGCAGGGCCTCGTCCTCGTCAAAAGGAACAGTCAGGCCATCGCGGCAGACGGGCATGCCCATCATGTCGATGGAAACGTCTTCCTGATTAAACTTTACGCCGCACTTGCCGAGCGCCATGGCAACGCGACCCCAATTGCAGTCGTGGCCAGCGATGCAGGTCTTGACGAGCGGCGAGTTGGCGACGGCACGGGCGGCGATATCGGCTTCCTCGTCGTTGGCGGCGCCGGTGACGTTAACCGTCACGAGCTTTGACGCACCCTCGCCATCGGCCGCGATGTTACGCGCCAGGCTCTCACACACCTCGTGCACGGCAAAGGCCAGCTCGTCAAAGGCGTCAGTGCCCTCGACGATGGCCTCGGCATCCGCGGCGGCAGCGCCAGAAGCCAGCATGATACAGGTGTCGTTGGTCGAGGTATCGGAATCGACCGTCACTTTATTAAAGGTCTGTTTAACGGTCGAGAGCAGTAGGGTGTGGAGCGCCGCCGACTCGACGGGGGCATCGGTAGTAATGACCGCGATCATGGTGGCCATATTGGGCATGATCATGCCCGATCCCTTGCACATGCCGCCCACCGTATAATCGTTGCCCACATGGCCCACAGCCTCACTGCGGTAGCGAACGGCATACTCCTTGGAATGCGTATCGGTCGTCATGATGGCACGGGCTGCATCGGCGCCGCCATGGGCAGAGAGTGCCTCGTAGGCGGACGGAATTGCCGTCTCAAACGTGTCGATCGGCAGAATCTGTCCGATCACGCCCGTGGAGGCAACTAAAATCTGTTGGGGTTCACAGCCAATGACCTGCGAGGCGATATTGCACGTCTCGCGCGCACAGGCAAGGCCGGTCTCGCCCGTGGCGGCGTTCGCGTTGCCGGAGTTGATTGAAACACCGGCGATGATGCCATAGCCCTTGTCCGTACCGCCCAGGTTGGCACGGCTTACCTGCACGGGCGCCGCACAAAAGCGGTTAGTCGTAAACACGCCGGCCCCGGGACAGGGTTTATCGGGCACAACGAGCGCGTAATCCAGGCGCTCGGGATTCTTGCGGAATCCGGCATGGATGCCCGCCGCCTTAAAGCCGGCTGCCGCCGTTACGCCGCCCTTGACGGCGTGAATCTTGATATCGAACTGCTCAGCATTCATCGTCTGTACGACTCCTTATGTCAAACAAAAAATGGGCATCGGTTGGTGCGCCATGCCAGCCACAATCATGAGACCAGCTTAAAAGTGGCGCCAAACTCGATACCCGACTACCAAATCGTTAATAATCGAATGTGCTACACCGGGCACGCCACTGTGGGCAAGCCTCGTCGCTCGTCAAAACCAAAGACGATGTTGGCGCACTGGACCGCCTGGCCCGCAGCGCCCTTGCACAAATTGTCGATGGCGCCCGTCGCCACCAGCACGCCCGCACGCTTGTTGAGTGCAAGGCCGATCTGGGCGGCATTGGTACCGACAACCGAAGCCGTCTTGGGTTGCTGGCCGGCATCGAGCACGCGCACAAAGGTACGACCGGCGTAGAACTTCTTGTAATGGTCGACGGCATCCTCAAGAGTCAGCGCTTCGAGAGCCTGCGTTGCGAGCGGCAGCGTCACCGTAGAGAGCAGGCCGCGCTTGAGCGGTGCCAGGTGCGGAGTAAAGACGACGCGATCGGTAAGGCCCAGAATTTGCTCGATTTCTGGCGTATGGCGATGTTTTCCTACGCCATAGGCCTCCAGATTCTCGTCCGCGCTGCAAAAATGGGTGCGGGTGTTGCACGACTTACCGGCACCCGTCACGCCACTGATGGCGTCGACGACTACGGGGCCGCTCTGGGCCACCCAGCCCGCACGCACGGCAGGCGCGGCAGCAAGACTCGTTGCGGTGGGATAGCAACCGGCGCAGGCGACCAGTACGGGTCTGCCAGCGGCATGGCTGGAAGCAGCGGTCTCTAAGTCCTGGCAGAACAACTCGGGCAGACCGAAGGCACGTGTCTTGAGCAACTCGGGGCTCGTGTGCTCGGCGGCATACCATGTCTCAAAGACGGACGCGTCGCTCAGACGGTAATCGGCCGAAAGATCAAAGCAAGAGACACCCGATGCAAGCAGAGCGGGCACCTGTGCCATGGCAGCCGTGTGCGGCACGGCGAGAAAAACCGCATCGCAGCTCTTGAGTTCAGGTGCGTCATGCGTGGTGAAAACCAGATCGCTCACGCCAGCAAAGCTCGGATACACCGCGGACAGCAGCTGGCCGGCATCGGCGTTGGACGTAATGGCAACAAGTTCAAACTCGGGATGGCCGAGCACGAGGCGAATAAGCTCGGCACCGGCATATCCAGCCGCGCCGACGATTCCAACCTTTAAAGACATATCGGACTCCTTGTCTGCGGTCTTATGCGTCATTGCGCATTCCGCAGCCGTCGTTATGAGGTAGGTTGAAACTTTAGCACCCGAGAATGCATATTTACGCAAATAATTTGTGTCTTCATGCATTGAAACATACCCGACACATTCGCTTGAAAGAATTGACAAAAAATAAGTGAGCTCTGCATTAGCCGCAGCGCATCATACTGCTGGCCAATGCAGAGCCCACCTTATACGGAATACCAAACTTAAGGGTCGCCCAGAGCAGCCTAGAGCTCGACCGGAACCCATTCGTCGTGATTGCAGATAAAAGCCTCGGGGTCCTCGACGCTAAAGAAGACGAGCGTGGGATCGTTAGGCCCCTCATAGTGCTCGCTCAAGCGCTCAAGATGCTTCCACCCGGCCTCGCGCATTTCATCCGAAGCCCGGTCGTCCAGACCCGCACGTCCGCGCAGGATCAACCAACCATGGCCCGGCCACCAACTCGTGGCCTCAAAGCGCTGGTTTTGCAGCAGCTCTTGCCACACATCTTTGGTGCGCGCCGTTACAAACCACAGCTTGCCGTCCTGAATCTGCGCAAACGAGAACGGACGCACATGCGGCTGCCCGTCCACGCTCGTCGCTAGGTACCACGCCGGCACCGACGTCAGATACTCCAGCACCGTATTCAATCCGTCCACGTTTCCTCCTGTCATCTGACCAGTCTTTTTGGAATGGGCAGCTAATTTGGGAAATTAAAGCTCGAGGAGCTCTTCGCTGCCGTCGATATCGCAGAACCGCGCGGCGATGTTGCGGACCGAGAAGAACGCAAGGCGGCCATCGTTGGCACTATCGTGTTGCTCGCCAATGCCCACCATATGCTTAAAGCCCGTCTGGCGCACCTTGTCACTCACGAATGCATCGTCCTCGAGTGCGGCCTCGCCAGTTAACACGATCCAGCACTCCCCCGGCTTCCAGCCCGATACCTCAAACTTGGGATTCTTGCTCAACTCCGCCCACACGTCCTTGTCGCGCGACGTGCAAAACCACAGCTTGTCGTTATCGACCATGGCAAACGAAAACGGCCTCACGCGGGGCTGATGCCCGTCGTTTGCATCGGTCGTGGCAAGATACCACGCCGGAATGCGCCTGAGATACGAGCAGACGCGCTCGAGCTGAGCCATGCGATCGATGTCAGTCATAGAGACCCCTTTCTTGCGCTCGAATCGAGCTTAGACGAGTTGGAGATTGATAACGACAACGCATGCCACCAGCAGCGCCATCGCCACCGCGGCCAGTGCATCCCCGCGGCCAAACGTAAGCGCATGCAGACGCGTGCGTCCCCGCTCGCCGTGATAGCAGCGCGCATCCATGGCGGCCGAAAGCGTCTCGGCATGACGGAACACGCCAGCAAACAGCGGAATCGCCACACTGCCGAGCATGCGCACGCCACCGAGCGGACCGCCCGTCACGCGCGCGCCACGGCTTGCCTGTGCATCGGCCGTCTGTTTCATCTCGGTGGCAAATTGTGGCATAAACCGCAGTGCGATACCCATAATCATGCCGAGCTCGTGCGCCGGAAGCCCCACACGCGCGAATGGTGCGAGCAGGCGCTCAAAACCCGCGGTGAGGTCGAGCGTCGGCGTGGTGAGCGTAATGGCGCTCATGCCGGCCATCATCATCGTCAGGCGACACGCCATAAACGTCGCAGAACGCAGCGAGCCCTCGCTCACCTGCAAAAAGCCAAACTGCCACAGGATGCGGCCACTCTGATCGGAAAACAGGTTGAGCACCGCGACCACCACGACAATCGCCAGCAGTGGTGCCATCGACGATAGGGCCCGACGCAACGGAACCCGGGCCGCGACATAGACCAGCACGACAAAAATTGCAATCGGAACCAGCCCGCGGAAGCTGCCGACGGTGAGCGCAGTGATCAGAAATGCGAAACCTAGAAGCAACTTAGTGCGCGGATCCAGGCGATGCAGCGCACTTTCCCCCGGATAGTAGCTGCCAAATGAGAATGCCTCCATTAGCAGCCCTCCTCTTGCGTGGCCATCTTGGAACCAGCCTGACGCGACGCCCTCAAAGGTCCGTCCGCGCAGCCTAGCAGCATGCCGGCCAACTCGTCGGCCAGCGCTTCAACCGTATAAAGCTTGTCGCAGCGGAGCGGCACACCGGCTTGCACGAGCGACAATGCCATGCGCTGCCCAGCGGGAACGCCCAAACCGATCGATTTGAGCTCGTTCGCGTGCGCAAAAACCTGTGCGGGCGTTCCATCGGCAAACACCGCGCCCTCGTTCATCACAACGATACGGTCACAACAATTTGCCAGGTCATCCATGCTGTGCGAAACCATGACAACGGTCAGGCCCTCACGATGGAGCCGATCGATGAGCGCCAGGAAATCCCTGCGCGCAGCCGGATCGAGCCCCGCCATGGGCTCGTCGAGCACCAGGACCTCGGGCTCCATGGCGAGCACGCCGGCAAACGCCACGCGGCGCTGCTGACCGCCCGAAAGCTCAAAGGGGCTCTTGTCGCCTATCGCGGCAAGGTCGAGGCCCACGCGCGCAAGCGATGTTGCGACACGGCGAACAACCTCGTCTTGCGGCAGGCCAAGGTTGCGCGGGCCAAACGCCACGTCCTGCGCCACGGTCTCGGCAAATAGCTGGCGCTCGGGATACTGAAACACCACGCCGACCTTGGCCTTAACCGCGGCGGCGCCTTTCTTGCTTGATAGGTCGAGTCCCAGTGCGCAAACGCTCCCCTCCTGTGGACGAATCAGCCCGTTGAGATGCTGAACCAGCGTTGATTTACCCGAGCCGGTATGACCCGCCAGGCCCAGAAACTCGCCGCGACGCACCGTCAGCGAAACATCACGTAGCGCCCAGGGGCTGTTTGGATCGTTGCCCCAAAGAGCCTGTTTGCCCGATGCGCCCACAGTGGTCGAGCGCTTGCGCCATCGGCGGCGCTCGCGGGCGCTCAGCGTGTAACTATGCGAGAGGTGCGAAATCTCGATGACGGGTTCCGACGCGACCATCCCGTCGGCTGCAGAGGATACATGGTCAAGCACACGAGAATCGGATGCGGAGGGCCGCCCAGCGACGTCCGCCCCGCTCCGCTCAGCATAAATCTGTGCAATCTCGGCGACCATATCCGCCTCACGCACCTGCGCGCAACCGGGTACGCCCTTCGCGCGGAGTGCCCTACCTAGACAGCACGACGCCGGCATATCCAGGTTCAGCCGCGCGAGTTCGTTCGCCCGCGTCAAGATTTCCTCGGGCGCACCGAGCATGGCAACGCGCCCTGCCCGAAACACCGCGACACGATCGGCCTCGGCGGCCTCTTCCATAAAGTGCGTAATCATCACGATGGTCATGCCGCGATCGTGCAACGCGCGGCAAACCTTCATGAGGCCCTTACGTCCACGCGGATCGAGCATCGAGGAAGCCTCGTCCAATATGAGCACGCGCGGTTCCATGGCGAGCACGCCGGCAAGCGCCACGCGCTGCTTTTGGCCGCCCGAAAGTGCATGGGTCTCGTGGCGCTCAAAGCCCACCAGGCCCACACCCTTCAGCGCCTCGCGTACGCGCTGCGCAATTTGCGGCGATGGCACGCCAAGGTTTTCGGGACCAAACGCAACGTCATCTTCGACAAGCGTTGCCACCAGCTGATCATCGGGATTCTGGAACACCATGCCCGCGGTCGAACGAATGTCGTAGACCAACTCGGGATCGGATGCATCCATGCCGTTGATACGCACCGTGCCTGCATCGGGCTGCAGCAGCGCATTCAGATGCTTGGCAAACGTCGACTTGCCCGACCCATTGCCGCCGAGGATGCAGAAAAACTCGCCATCCTCGATGTTCAGATCGATACCGTCGAGCGCCGGCGTGACACCGTCATAGCTAAAGGAAACGCCTCGACAATCAATCATGCGCGGCCTTTGACCTGGTTCTTTTTAGGCGTGATGAGGTTGGAGACCGCCTTGTACACTGCAAGCGTGAGCACCGAGTTGAACACGGTCTTGATAAGGTTGAACGGCAGCACGGCAGGAACCATGAGCGGAGCGATCGCATCGACCGAGCCATACCAGAACCATACGCCAATGGTAAGGTTTGCAACCATAGACAGTGCCGTAGCGGCAATGACGCCGAACACCAGGCCAATCACGGCACCCTTATAGGTATGCATCTTCTGGTAGACGATAGCCGCGGGCAGAATGTAGCCCAGCGTGGCAACCAGGTTCATAAGCGCACCGACCCAGTCACCCGTGGTGAGCGCGTGAATAACGATAGCCATAGCGGCAACAGCAGTACCGGCGCCGGGACCATACGCAAACCCGCACACCATCGCCGGCACCAGCGACGGGTCGTAGGTCAAAAACGGCGCCGAAGGAAGGATGGGCAGCTGCACGTACATAAACAGGGCGCCCAAGGCGCACATCAGCGCCATGGTAACGAGCTGTTTGGTGCTCCACCTATTCGTGTTCTCAAAATGGATATGCTGCGACTGTTCAGACATAAGATCACCTGCCTCTTTCATCCGGACTCTAACCGTTGGTACTGGGATCTCACCAGTTCAGCCGGCATGCGAACCAACGCACGCACGGGTCGCGGACTCATCGGCTCGGACGCAGGCACCTCGCCTGCGCCACGGCGCCCCTCTGGCACCGTCCGATTTACCGCCAGTGGGGAATTTCACCCCGCCCTGAAACAGCAATTCCAAGTCTAGCACGAGCAGGCTTTCGCGCAAGTATGCCAAGGGTAATTTATGGTGGGGTTCAGTTGCCGCAACAACCACGTTCCCCACCCTCCCCAAAGTAACGCGCTTTTCGCGCAAAGCGCGAAACAGCGTCCGGGATACGTATCCCCAACAACCACGTTCTCCGCCCGCCGACCTCAAGGCCGTAAACGTAGGGAATCCGGGGGCGTGACGGGGCTTCTCTCCGGAACATTCCGCAGGACGCAAAGAGGCTCCGCAGCGCGAAGCGCGATGCGGAGCCTCTTTGCATGTCCGAGGACGTTCCGGAGAGAAGCCCCGTCACGCCCCCGGGATTCCCGGTGGGAGTTCTAGACCTTGTCGGCCTTAGTACATACCGCCGCCCTGCTGACCAGCGGTAGCAGCAGCGATAGCATCCTCAAGCTGAGTGTTCTTGGGCACATCGGAAACCGTGGCCTCGGTGATGAGGATCAGGCTGGCGACAGAAGCAGCGTTCTGCAGGGTGACGCGGCTGACCTTGACGGGGTCGAGGACGCCCATCTCAATCATGTCGCCCCACTCGCCGCTGGCAGAGTTGAGACCCTGGCCAGCGGGCAGCTCGGCGACCTTGTCGACCACGACAGCGCCCTCAAAGCCAGCGTTCTTGGCAATGGTTGCGACCGGAGCGGTCAGAGCCTTCTTGACGATGTCGACGCCGATCTTCTCCTCGGGGTCGTCGATCTCGACTGCATCGAGCGCAGGCACAGCGTCCATGAAGGCGACGCCGCCGCCAGCGACAATGCCCTCCTCGACAGCAGCGCGGGTTGCCTGCAGGGCGTCCTCGACGCGGTGCTTGATCTCCTTGAGCTCGGACTCGGTGGCAGCGCCGACCTTGATGACGGCAACGCCACCGGAGAGCTTGGCCAGGCGCTCCTGGAGCTTCTCGCGGTCGAAGTCAGAGGTGGTGTTCTCCATCTCGCCCTTGATCTGAGCAATACGGGCGTCGATGGCCTCCTTGGAGCCAGCGCCGCCGACGATGACGGTGTTGTCCTTGGAGATGGTGACGGACTTAGCGGTACCGAGCATATCGGCGGTGATGTCAGCGACCTTCACGCCCAGCTCGTCCAGAGCAGCCTGACCACCGGTGAGGACGGCGATGTCCTCGAGAATGCGCTTGCGGCGATCGCCGTAGCCCGGAGCCTTGACGGCGCAGACGTTGAGGGCGCCGCGGATCTTGTTGAGGACGAGGGTGGGCAGAGCCTCGCCGTCGATGTCCTCAGCGATGATGAGCAGGCCACGGCCAGCGCGCTGGACAGCCTCGAGAACAGGCATGATGTCCTGGACGCTGGAGATCTTCTGGTCGGTGATGAGGATGTACGGATCCTTCATCACGGCCTCCATGCGGTCGTTGTCCGTGACGAAGTAAGCGGAGACGTAGCCCTTATCGAACTGCATGCCCTCGACGGTGTCGATGGTGATGTCGAACGTCTGGGAATCCTCGACGGTGATGACGCCGTCCTTGCCCACGACTTCCATGGCCTCGGCGATCTTCTCGCCGACCTCGGGATCACCGGCGGAGATGGTACCGACGGAAGCAATCTGCTCCTTGGTCTCGACCGGCTTGGCCTGCTTCTTCATCTCGGCGACGGCGGCGTTAACGGCCTTGTCGATGCCGCGACGGATGGCCAGCGGGTTGGCGCCAGCGGCGACGTTGCGCAGGCCGTCGTTAACGATGGCCTGAGCGAGCAGGGTTGCGGTGGTGGTGCCGTCACCCACGGTGTCGTTGGTCTTGGTGGCGACCTCCTTCACCAGCTGGGCACCCATGTTCTCGATGTTGTCCTCGAGCTCGATCTCCTTGGCGACGGAAACGCCGTCGTTGGTGATGGTCGGGGCACCGAACGTGCGCTGCAGGGCGACATAGCGACCCTTGGGGCCCATGGTGACGGTAACGGCATCGGCCAGAGTGTTGACGCCCTTGGCGAGCTTAGCGCGGGCATCGGTATTGAACGTAATGTTCTTTGCCATGGTAGGTAATCCTCCAAAAGAAATGTGACTCACGTCGCCGCTTCCGAGTCCTATGCGGCGACCGCGTTCAAAGACGAATCAGAGAGCCTGATGAGACTAGGCCTCGACGACGGCGTAGATGTCGTCGGCGCGCATCAGCAGATACTTCTCGCCGTCGACCTTGACCTCGTTGCCACCGAACTTGCCGTAGATGACAACGTCGCCTTCCTTGACGTCCATGGGGATGCGCTCACCCTTGTCGTTGACCTTGCCAGCGCCAACGGCAATGACGGTGCCGCGCTGCGGCTTCTCCTGAGCGTTGCTGGCGATATACAGACCAGAAGCGGTCTTCTGCTCGGCCTCGTCGGGCTTGACCAGAACACGATCTGCAAGCGGCTTCAAAGACGACATGCTTGTCTCCTCCTTTTTGGGCCGCGTGGTTATGCCACGCGAATTAACCCTATTTGTTTGCGTACGCGTTGAATGGTACCCACGAATGGCGGGTTATACAACACAGAGTCAAAAAATCTTATTTTTTGGCACTTAGATTTTCTGAATGCCGGGGGGATAACTTGTGCGCAGCTCCCGTGTGGCGCCGGAGGGGCGGGGCATAAGGTTTCCTGCTCGGGCAGTCCTGCTCGCACGAAGGCCACATTAAGTGGCCTTCGGCTCGTGCGGAACTCGCGATAAACCTTATGCCCCGCCCCTCCGGCGCCACACGGGAGCCAAGTTAACTAGTTCGGGCGCGGCATTCAGAAACGTCAGTGCAGCAAAATGGCGATGCGGATAGGAACATGGGCATGGCTTTCGCTGCACGCACGGGTCCCCTGGGGAGCACCGTGCATTTTTGGGAGTATTCAGCAGACCAGGATGGCTGTATACGCGCCAGACACATCTTATTGGTCCCAAGGACGCCTTCGACCGGCGATTTGGGTCGGCAGGCAGACCCCATCAGGGCATAAAGGCATGCCTCGTGCCTGCCCGGACGCCAAAATGACGTCAATCCCCATGACATTACCCGACCGCAACGGCGCCGGCAAAGCTCGCAGTGCTGAATACTCCGTTTTTTGCACGGCCCAGGCGGGGGTACATCAGGGCCAGAAAGAACATCCCAACCTTTTTATGCAATCTGTAATGGGAAGTATGCAAAACACCATGAGGCAGCATTGCAAATGTCCAATTTG
This sequence comes from Collinsella sp. HCP3S3_E5, assembly GCF_052067635.1. Classification (NCBI taxonomy): domain Bacteria; kingdom Bacillati; phylum Actinomycetota; class Coriobacteriia; order Coriobacteriales; family Coriobacteriaceae; genus Collinsella; species Collinsella sp. HCP3S3_E5. The sequence continues at coordinate 26,293 of NZ_JBQHQF010000012.1, forward strand.
AACGCGCGGGGCAGCAGCGCCTCCACCCCACGCACAAATCCAGCAGAGCAGGGACGCTCATAACGAGTCCCCACCGATATGCAGACGTGGCTCGAGCGCCATCCCAAAATAAGTCGCCCGGGCCGCGTTTAACGACACGGCATGAGCATCAGCGCTCGTAGATTACGTTACCTGCCAGGTAGGTGGCCTGAACGTTGGTGGCCTGAAGCTCTTGGGGGTCAACGGTGAGCGGGTTTTGGTCCAAGACCACCAGGTCAGCATACTTGCCGGGCTCCAAGCTGCCGAGGTTTTGCTCGTCGCCTGCTGCATAGGCGCTGCCCAAGGTGTAGTTGCGCAAAGCCGTTGCCGCGTCGATGCGCTCGCTCGGCAACCAGCCGCCCTCGGGCCAGTGGCTTTTGGGGTCCTGGCGTGTGATAGCCGTGTAGAGCACGTCCATGCTGGTAACGGGCGTGATGGGGCTGTCGGTACCGAAGGCTTGGCGAATGCCGCGCTGCTTATAGGTTGCGAACGGCCACATGATGCGGCTGCGCTCCAAGCCCAAATCGCGCTCCGGTCCACCCGGGTCGAGCGTAATGTGGCAGGGCTGGCTCGAGGCGACGACGTTGAGCTTGCGCAGGCGGTCGATGTCCTCGGGCAGGAGGTTCTCCAGGTGCTCGAGTGTGTTGTGGCCGTGCTGGGGCAGGCCGTACAGACCGGCGGCTTCCTCGAAGATATCCAGCGCGGCATGAATCGCACCGTCGCCGATAACGTGGATGCGCACGGCGCGGCCGTGCTCCGCAGCCGCCAGAACCAGCTTGCGCATGCGCTCGGCGGAAACCGTCAGACGGCCTTGGTCGCCCGGGAAGCGCGGATTGGTATAGGGCTCGGTGAGATATGCCGTATGTTCGCTCGACACGCCGTCAAAGAACTGCTTAAAGCCCGGCGCCGAAAGCAGTGCGTTGTTCGCGTAACGTGCCTGCAGCTCTTCTAGACGCGACTGGTCATCCAGCAGCGTGGGGAACAGATGGGCACGAATGCCCAGCTTGCCGGCTGTCTGCAGTTTGTCGTAGACGTCGTCGCGGATAAAATCGCAGCCCGGCATGGGCATGAGCGACATGTCGCAGATCGAGGTGATGCCCTGCTCGGCCATGCGCCTCATTTGATCGGCGTAAGCGCTTGCGATGCGATCTTCGCCCAGCCACTCAAGGCAGCGCGGCAACAGCTGCATGGCGGCCGCCTCGTGAGCAATGCCCGTGAGCTCACCGTTTGCGTCCTTGTCGTAGCTGCCGCCCGCTGGCGGCTCGCTGTCGCGCGTGACGCCGAGCGCCTCGAGAGCGCGACTGTTGAGCCACAGCGTGTGGCCGTCGCCCGAGTACATAACGCAGGGACGATCGGGAAATACCGCATCGAGCGACGCCTTGGTAGGATGCTCGGGCGGGTCCCAACGGTAGTCGCGCCAGCCCTGCGTCACAACCCAAGCGTCGTCGGGCAGATCCTGGGAAAACTCGAGCGCGTGCCGCACCAGCGCCACCTCGGACGTGCCCCCATCCATGAGCATATACGGCGAGGAACCGACCGAGGTATGAAAGAAGTGCAGATGAGCGTCATGGAAACCGGGGCAGACAAACTGCTCGCCGTAGTCGATAACCGGCGTGGCGGCAGGCGCGGCGGCGATCACGTCATCGGGCTTGCCGACTGCAATGATACGGTCGCCTGCGATGGCAATCGCCAGCTCACGGGCGGTATCGATGCCATCTTGCGAGGTAAAAACGTTCTTAGAGCGGATAATCCGATCGATATGTTGCATGGGCATCCCCATCTCTGGCAGGAAATTCAACACCCCCGAGTGTACTCCACCGCCACAGCTGCAAAACGTCAAGCGGTAAACGGCACCTTTCCCAACCCCAACGGCCCCGCCTGCCACTTGGGGACGGGGTAGAAATGGTAGATTTCAAGCTTGAAAGCCGCATCCAAGGCTGCGTGCACAAGCAATTTGGACCTGTCAAGGTTACGGAGGTATCCATTTCTACCATTTCTGCCCCGTCCCCAAGTGGTAGGTGGCATACTGGAAAGAGCCTGTACGATTTTGCGATAAACCAGCAAGGAGCAAATCGACCATGACGAAGACCAAGGCACAGCAGATTATGGCAGCGACCGAGGCCCGCGCGGCTGATGACGTCACCGCAGCCATCCAAGATATCGCCGCCGAGTTTGAGCCCTACATCATCAAGCAGCGCCGGCACTTCCATAAGCACCCAGAGCTGAGCCTCGCCGAAGAGCGCACGACTTCTGACATCGCCAACCAGCTCGACGCCATGAATATCCCCTACGAGCGCCCGCTTAAGACGGGCCTGGTGGCGACCCTTCGCGGCACCGCACCCGACGCCTACCGCGAGGACGGCACGCCGCGCCGCCGCATCCTGCTGCGCGCGGATATCGACGCCCTACCCGTCACCGAGCAGACCGGCGAGGAGTTCGCCAGCGTCAACGAGGGCTGCATGCACGCCTGCGGCCACGACTGCCACATTGCCATGATGCTCGGCACGCTGCAGATCCTGCGCCATATGACCGACGACATCCACGGCGAGGTCCGCATCGTCTTCCAACCCAGTGAGGAAAACGGCCAAGGCGCCAAACTCATGATCGGCACGGGTGTGCTCGACGGCGTCGATGGCGCCTACGCCGCACACATCTGGAGTGAGGTCGACGCCGGCACCGTAAGCTGCGAGCCCGGTCCGCGCATGGCCAATACCGACTGGTTCCGCATTGATGTCCGCGGGACCTCGTGCCACGGCGCCATGCCCCAGCGCGGCCACGACGCCGTCATGGTGGCGGCCGAGATCGTCAACGCCCTGCAGACCATCGTTTCGCGCGAGATCAGCCCCTACGAGCCGGCCGTCATTACCGTCGGCGAGCTGCACGGCGGCACCGCGCGCAACGTTATCGCCGGTACCGCCTACCTCGCCGGCACGGTGCGCACCTATGGCGATTCGACGCACGAGGAAATGCCCGAGCTCATGCGCCGCATCGTAGAGCACACTGCGGCGGCCCTGGGCGCCGAGGCTGAACTTACCGACTACACCATCGCCAACTACAAGGTCGAAAACGACGTCGCCTCGAGTGAGCGTTGTCGTCAGGCCGTGGTCAAGTGTCTGGGTGCAGCCGGCGAAGGCCATTATCGCGGCACGCTTTCGGGCGAGGATTTTTCGGAGTACCTGCGCCGTGTACCGGGTGTGCTTGCCTTTGTGGGCACGCGCAATCCCCAGATCGGCGCCACGTACGCCCAGCACTCCTGCTTCTATAAGATCGACGAGAGCGTGCTCGCCAAGGGCTCCATGGTAGCCGCTCAGTATGCTATCGACTTTTTGGCCGAGCCCACGCAAGAGGAGCTCGACGGCCCCGCTATCGCCGCAGTCGCCGAGACCAATCCCGATCTGGCAGCCAAGCTACGCTCTGCCAAGGCAACGGCCGCCGAGGCCCGCGACGCCATGCACGACGCCCGCACCGCTCGCCATGCCGCGATCAAGGGCATCCACGAAGCTCGCGCCGCCGCTCGTCACGAGGAGAAGCACAACGAGTAGTCGAATCGCGACCATCTCGCAGCCGTAGCCACATCGCGATGTCAAAGCGGGGGCGGACGTTTCGACACGTCCGCCCCCGCTCATTCGTCAAGCACTATTTCTACCATTTCTGCCCCATCCCCAAATGGCAGGTGACAGGGCTACTCGTCTTGCGGGTCCTCGTCGGAGCTTGGCGCGGGTTCCGTCTCGGGCTCGGGCTCCGTCGTGGGCTCGGACTCCGGCGCAGATCCCGGGGCAGACTCAGGCTCGGGCTCAGGCGCGACATCCGGAGCGCTGTAACCCGAAGGAGCGGACTTCTTCTCGAAGGGCAATACAAACGTCAGGACGTCGTCCTTATCCTCGTCGGCCCACTCGCTTGCATAACGTGCGACCCAATAGCCAACGGCACGGTGCTTGAGCATCTTGCCAAAGACCGTTAGAAATACGGTGACGAAAGCGATCAGCACCAGGAACAGTACGAGTGCGATGCCACCGCCGGCAACAATTGCCTCAATACCCGTAGGACGATAGTAGTAGCTATACATACCGACAGAGGCAATGGCGCCAAAGACCGCCGTCAAGATCCATGTGACAACGTTGGCGACCAGGCCCGTCAAAAACTCGGGAAGGAATGAAGCACAGAACAGCTTGGTCTTATTGTTCTTAAAGGCCGCCCAGACCTTGTCGAGCGAAAACGCGCTCTCGACGCGACCGGTCACCGCAAAGTGTATCACGGCGATATCGGCGAACATCTTAAAGAAGACTCCCAGGACCGCCGTGGCAATCATAGCCAGGACAAGCAGGCCAAGCGAGCCAAACAGCGCAGCCTCGAGCGCATAAGAGCCGTAATGCGAATACGAGCCCGCCGCGCCAATTACCACGCTCTCCACCAGCGAAAGCACTACGCCAATAACGGGAATGGCAGCGATAATCTCGAGCACGACCGAAATAACACTCGAAAAGACCCCGAGGCCAAACGATGTGGAACGCATCAACGGACGATCCATGCCGTCATCGATCTTAAGCGACAGGTCGCGACCCCACTCGATGCCAAAGCCCGAACCGCACACACTCGCCACGCAGGCGGCCAAAAAGCCAATGGCAGCTGCAATACCGCCGATAACGGGAATGAACAGCACGAGCACCGACACGACACAGATAAGCGCCGGCAAAAAAGCAATCTGGCACACGCGCTGCAGCACGCCCGGAGTCTTGGTCATGTCTTGGAACGCCTGAGCCACACAGCCCTTTGGCGCATTCGCCACGGGCGGTTGCGGAACAAACTGCTGGGGCTGAGACTGTCCCTGGGGAGCGGGGCCGGCGGCCTTGACCTCGGTATTAGGGGCACCGCACACGCCGCAGAACTTGTCGTTATCGCCCATGGGGGCGCCACACTGCGAACAGAACATCGAAATCATCCCTTCGTATCTAGAGTGAACCACCTGGATCGCAAACGACGTCTTTGGCAACATTATCGCGCAATGTGGGGACAAATACCCCAAGATGACCGATTTGAAACGTTGGCGGCTTTATTCAATGGTTCGAAGGGTATATCCGCGCTAGTTCGTGCCGCGGAAGCCCTTGCCCACGATCTCGGAGCTGTCAACGATCGTGATAAACGCATCTGGATCGATATCGCGGGTATAGCGGCGCAGTTGCACTGCTTCGCGACGGCTCAGCACGCTCATGATCACCGTCACGCAATTGCCCGAGAAGGCACCGTAGCCGCGGCTGATCGTTGCCGTGCGGTTAAGATGCTTGACGATAAACTCCTCGACTTTGCGCGGTTCGGCGCAAATAATCGTACAGACCTTGCGCAAGTGAATGCTCTCGATGGCCTTGTCGACCACAAGCGTCTTGGCAAACAGGCCGAGCACGCAGTACAGGCCAACGCGCGGACCGTACAAAAAGGCCGCGATGGTCACGATGCCGATATCGACCAGTAGCAAGGCGCGACCAATCTCGAGCGTCGTGCGACGCTTGAGGATCATGGCAAGGATATCGGTACCGCCCGTCGAGGCGCCAATATCAAAGACAATGGCACTGCCAAGCGCCGGCAAGATAACGGCAAAACACAGGTCGAGCCACATATCGCCCGTCATCGAAACATCCGTCGGAATGAAGAGCTCAAACAGAGAAACATAGGCCGAAAGCGCAAACGAGGCAAAAACGCTCCAAAGGATTGCCTTGCGCTCCAAAAAGATAAAGCCCAAGACGACGAGAACCGCATTGATGATCCACATAAAGACGCCGACGGGCAGAGTCGGGAACAGCGTGGAAAGAATGACCGACACGCCCGAGGTTCCGCCAAAAGCAAAATGATTAGGGGTTTTAAACGCAACGATGGCGAACGCCGTGAGGACCAGGCCCAGATTGAGCTCGGCGAAAAAGCGCGGGAATCCCGGCTCCTGGCTGCGCTTGCGGCCGGCACGCTCGCCGCGCTCGATATCGGCACGATCGACCACGCGCTCCATCGGCACCACGGGAGGACGATGCACCTCTTCGGCAGCACGCGATGCCGCCTCTGCCGCGGCGGCCTCAATCGCCCATGCCTTGCTTTCTGTTTCGTGCTCGTCGGCCATTACGGCAACCCCTCGTTAACAATTTGGAAACAATGCGGTCATTAGGGTAACGCGGAACGCGAAGATTGCAACCCTAAGTTAGACGAGCGGAATGACTACATCGAGGGCATATAGAAAACGGTCGACCGCACTTTTGCTTGCGCGGTCGACCGTTTAGCGTTTTCGCAGGTAAAACCTATCGAAACAAACCTGTCCCTATTTGGTAGGCTACTCGTGCTGGCTGGTGCGATGCTCGTACTCCTCGGGGGTGATGACATCCTCGATGCGCAGGTTGACGCCTGCCACCTCAAGGCCGGTCATCGCGGCCAGACGCTCGGTCACGCGCGCCTTAACGTCGTCGAAAATCGCGGGTGCGTAGGCGCCGTACTCGATAATGACGGAAATGTTGACGACCACGCGGTTGTCATCGGTGACCTCGACTGTCACGCCCTTGGTCAGGTTCTCGGCACCAAACTGCTCCTGCACAAAGTGCATAAGGTTGCCCTTCATGCCCAGGACGTGCGGCACCTCGCGGGTGGCCATGGCGACGATCTTCTCGATCACACCGTTGGAATAGGTCAGCGAATCCTCGGACTCGTCCGCTTCCTCATCATCCTCGTCCGCATCGTCGGCGGGCTCGGCCTCGACGAGCGCCCCGTCCTCGAGCGTTACGTCCTCAGCCTCGGCGGCAACAGTCTCGTCTGCCTCGAGCTCGGTATCGGCCACATCGACCTTCGTGTTAAAAGCCATGGTTCCTCCTTATGCCCACCGCACACGCGGCGGTCGAATACATACTAGCGGCCGCTAAACAGACGGCCGAAGAAGTTGACGATCCCGTTCTCGCCGTCACGGATCTGGCCAATCACGGCGCCGATCAGCACAAAGAATGCGATGACGAGTGTATCCCACAGGCCGAGCGTGAGCACCAGCACGGCGAGCACAAAACCAGCGACGGCTCCGAGCGTGGTGTTGGGATGACGGACGGCATAGCTCCAGATGGCCGCCCCCGTACCCTTGATGAGACCCATGGCCTCGTCAAAGTCGTTGGCGACCGCGTCATGCGACTCGGTGCTCTCCGCCTTGGAATCGACGACCTCGCTCGCCGGCGTAGCGTTCTGGTCGATCGTCAGGCGCGGGGTGCGGACGGTCTTGTCTTGGTTGGTATCACTCACCGGAAACCTCCACGGTCTGGACGGTAGTCTTGGACGGCAAAAAACGGACGCGTGCGGTCGTGCCCGGCGCGCCTAGCATGGTGTCGCAGGCCTCCTCGATACGTTGCTGCATCGCGGTTGCAAGGGAGGCCACGTCCCGGTCCTCGAGCGCGATGGCTTCGACCTTAAAACGGACGCGCGACTCGTCGGAGCCTTGAACGCGCGCCTCGATACGCTCAACCATCACGCGATCATCGCACTCCGCCGCGGCACGGGCGCACGAGGAAAGCGCTGCGAGGGTGACCTCGATGTTGCGCTCCCCCGCCGGATGCACGCAGGACGGCTCGCGACGCGCGAACACCAGGCGGAAAAACCCGATGAGCACGCCAAGTGCCACGATGGCGGCGCACACCGTAACGACGACGCGAGGCATGGTGTCACGCAACAGCAGCATAAAGCGATACGTATACGGTCCCCAGAACTGGCAGACAAGCGTGCCCAGCGCCACGATGGCGGCGGCAAGGTACACGATTGCTAGGGCTCGTTTGAGTACGCGCACGCGCGCTCCCTTCAGGTTTCGGTCCGCAGAATGCAAAACGATTCGCATCATTATAAAAGAGCCGGGTCCGGTGCCATACGCACGCGGATCCGGCTCATCTATTCCACGAGGCTTGTATGCTCGCTTCATTATGCCCAGATATGCACAGCTTAACCCGTGCAGGCGCTACTCCTCCTCGAGGGCAGCGATGACCTCGTCGGTCATGTCCATGGTGCTGTAAACATCCTGAACGTCGTCGAGCTCCTCGAGACGGTCGATGAGGCGCTGGACCTTCTTGGCGTCGGCACCGGAAACCTCGGTCGGGGTGGTCGGAACCATAGTGGTCTCGGAGCCCTTGACCTGGATGCCCTGCTCCTCGAGCGCCTTGGAAACAGCCATGACGTCGTTGGCGGCGGTCCAAACGATCCACTCCTCGCCGGCGTCCTCGTAGTCGTCGCCACCGGCCTCGGCGATAGCCATCATGAACTCTTCCTCGTCACCGGCAGCACCGTTGGCGATCATGGTCTCCTTCTTGGCGTTCTCGTCCAGGATCTCCTTGGCGACGACGATCTGGCCCTTGCGCTCAAACTGGAAGGCGACGGAACCGGAGGTGCCCAGGTTGCCGCCAGCGTGGGAGAAGGCGGAACGGACATCGGCGGCGGTACGGTTGCGGTTATCGGTCAGGCAGTCGACGTAGACGGCAACGCCGGCGGGACCATAGCCCTCGTACACGATGTTCTCGTAGACGGCGGCATCGGCACCCGAACCGAAGGCCTTGTCGATAGCGGACTTGATCTTGTCCTTGGGCATGGACTGAGCCTTGGCCTTAGCAACGGCAGCGGCGAGGCTGGCGTTGTTCTCGGGCAGCGGGTCGCCGCCGAGACGGGCGGCAACGGTGATGTTGCGGCTCAGCTTGGAGAAGAGGGCGGAACGCTTGGCGTCCTGCGCGCCCTTACGATGCTTGGTTGTGGCCCACTTAGAGTGTCCGGACATACGTGTCTCCTATCGGTTTCGACCTAAAGCCCAGCGCAGATGCTCGGGCAATATAAACAAACGTCGTTATGATATACCTAGTGGCCTGCGAGATAAACCCCAAAATGAAGGCGTCGTGATGATGCAGCCCCTTGGTGCAAAGTAACCTGTCCCCTTTGCACCAAGTTAGAACCAGAGAAGGTCGCTGCGGGTGATGGTGGCGCCGATGGCGAAGGGCATGCAGGCGATGACTGGATACAGGTAGCGCATGTAGGTCGAGCCGTTGCAGGGACCGATCAGGCACACGGCGAGCACGCCCAGCAGCGGCACCCAAATGGCCAGCCCTCGCCACGAATGACGACGTAGCAGATAGACCACCACAGCGATCATGATCCACACGTAGGTGGCCGAGCTCATGGTGAGCGAGATAAACGGGATGCGTTGTACTGCCACGCGATACAGGTTGATCAGGTGGTCGCACCAGCGCACAACCTTGCTATCGACCGGATGGAAGTCGAAGTACTTGAGGTTATCGGGCTTCGCCATGATCTCGGCACTGCGTGCCGTGCTGTAGACCCACGCATCGCGGGCACTCGGATAAAAGTAGCCGTAGTGGTTATTGATGAGCGCCGAGATATAGCACTCGGGATCCTTTTTGAACATCTGGGCCCACACCTCAAAATAGGCCTTGATGTCCTCCTGCGAGGCGTACTCGTTAAAACAGTTTTTTACGGCATCCGACTTGTCGGGGTTGTAACGGCGGCCCAGATTCTCGTACTTGAGCACCCGATCGATCGCAGCGCGTTCCTTATCGGTCACCAGACCGTCGCAGGGAGCTTCCTCAATCGTGCCGTCGTCTTTGACCCTGGGGTTAACGCCCGAATTAAGGCCGTCGTGCTTTTGGACGAAGCGCGCCGTCTGTTGAAACGGAATCGAGAGGATCTCGCGCTTGGAGCCCGGCGTGATATCGTGCGCGGGCATAAAGACCTTGGTAAAGTACATGTTGGATGCAAGGCAGAGCACGAGCACCGCGAGAACGCCGGCCCAGCGGAAGCGCGGCGTGGCGCATGAGGGTGCGACGCCAGACTGTTTGACCACGCGACGGGCCACATGCGCGTCCCAGACGCAAAACACCGCCGCAATCACGCAGGCCGCCAACGGAAAGACCAGGCCGCCATTGCGCAAAAACGTGGAACCCATGGCGCCCAGCACGAGCAACAGCCAGTCGCGGCGCGCAAAGAGCACTGGCGTGCGCTCGCCCGCGCGCTCGGCATTGACATCGCGACGGGGCAGGCCACATGCCACGAGCTTGACGGTCTGAACGAGCAGTACCAGAAACGCATCGGCAAACAGTACGTCTTTGGTCAGCAGCGCCGCGTAGTTGGAGAACATCGGCATAAACGCAAAGAACAGCAAGATGACGCCGCGGACCGGCAGGCTCACGCCCAGCTTACGCAGCGACGATATGGAATAGGCCACACAGGCGGCCGTGATGACAAATTGGGCGCAGGTGTAGATGGCAAGACCCGCATTGGCGCTATTGAATAGCGAAAGCCCCAGTTGCACACACGAGCCGATGATGGCCGTGTGCACCACCGGATGATGGCCGTTGAGCAGCACGTTGGGGTTAAGCAGGCGCAGGTAGTCGCTCGTGCCGTTGGGGTAGTTGAACCATTGGCGGATCTGCGCGCCAGTATCTCCCATAAAGAGGCCGGGCAGCGAGGCGATAAGCGTGGGCGCCCAGACAATCATGAGTACAAGAAACGGCCCAACAAAAGGATGGACCGAGAGCACGGCGTGGGCAACACGCCACACGCGGCCAAAATGCGCCTCCGAAAACGGAATGCGGCGAGAACTCAACCAATCCAAAAACTCAAAAGCCAGATAGAAGGACACAATCGCCAGAAGCATCCAGCCCGCGCCGCCAATCCAGGCGCAGATAACGCGCGCCTTGTCGCCCAGCACAATCTCGGCCGAATCGGTGAGGTCGTAACTGCGGCCGAACACCATGCAGACGGCAAAGAACAGCGACGGCAGCACGACCGAGGGGCGCCAAGCGTCACCGCGGCCAAAGAACACATAGCGAAACGGCAGCGTGAGTAGGCAGGCCAGCGCGAGCAGCATCACAGCGTCGGTATGGCCGGCAAATGAGAGGAGTACCTCGTAGCACACGTAAAGCATGCCCGAGGCCTTTGGATCGATCGCCAGGACCGCGTTGCTCGACACCGGGGCGGGATCGATGGAAAACGCCGTGGTCGCCAGCAGGGCGAGCAAAAATGCGACGAGCGTCTGCTTGGCGGGATAGCGCTTAAACCAAACGATGCGGGCGGCGTCGCGCGCAGCCGTTGTGGAGAGATCGGAATCCTTCACAGTCCGAAAAGCCTTTCTAGAAACCTGCCAAAAAGGGACAGGTTTATTTTGGCAGGTTTTATCTGGGGAAACGTTACGGTTCTGTCATCGTTGCCTGGCAAAACCGCCACAAAGGAGCCTGTCCCCTTTGTGGTGTATGTGGTGGTTAGGCGTCGAGATAGATGCGCTGGGGACGGTTGCGACGGAGGGCAAAAATGATGAGCGCCAGGCCCGCAATCACGAGCGGCAAACTCAGCAGCTGGCCCATGGTGATGACGCCGCCCAGCAGATAACCCAGCTGGGCATCGGGCACGCGCACGAACTCAACGAGAAAGCGGACGATGCCGTACCCCATCACAAACACACCCATAAACGCACCCTGGGGCAGCAGCGGTTTTTTGCGGCTGAGCACCTGCAGAATGCAAAAGAGCACAATGCCCTCGAGAAATGCCTCGTAGAGCTGGGATGGATGGCGCGGCATATCGCCCGCTGTCCCGCCAAAGATCACGCCCCAGGGCAGATCGGTCGGCTTGCCCCACAGCTCGCCGTTGACAAAGTTGGCGCAGCGCCCCAGGAACAAGGCCAGCGGAGCACCGATAACGGCAAGGTCGGCGATGGTCCAGGCGTCGAGCTTGTACATGCGGCACACGAGCACGCCGCCGATGATGCCGCCCACCAGGCCGCCATGGAAACTCATGCCGCCTTCGTTGGTGGCAAAGATCTCGAGCGGATGCGCCCAGTAGTAGCCGTCACCGTAAAAGATGACGTAGAACAGACGGGCGCCAATGATGAGGCCAAAGACCACACCAACCACGACACTCATCAGGTCGTCGACCGTAATGTCAAAACCCCAACGACGCTGCGTTCGGTACATGACGACCGCCGTGAGCAGAGCTCCGACCACATAGGCCAAGCCGTACCAGTAGATGGTGATGGGCCCCGCCGAAATGGCGACAGGATCAAGCATATGGTAGAGGTCGTTGAGCATATCGGTCCCCCTGCTCCCTACATACAAATGCGGCCGCGGGCCTTTCGCTCGCAGCCGCACATTTGGGCATGACGTCTATGCGGAGCACATCTCCCGCAGCTTTCGCTTCTCAGAACGGCGCATACTCGTCGTACAGATCCTCGACCTCGCCGGAGGCATTGACCTGCTCGACACGCGTAACGCCGGGCACGTGCTCCTTGAGGATACGCTCGACGCCCATGGAAAGCGTCAGAGCGCTCATGGGGCAACCGGCGCAGGCGCCCTGGAGCTCCAGCTTGACGACGCCCTCGTCATCAACGCCCATATACTCCATGTCGCCGCCGTCGGCCTGCAGGTTGGGGCGAATCTCTTCAAGAACCTTCTTAAGCAGCTCTTCGTTAACAGCCACAGGGGCTCCTTTCTCACAATAACGCGGGCGCGCCCGCGGACAGAGCTATGTTACTACAGCCATGTACCCGCTCGCGAGCCGTCCATGCGCGCGGACACGACTTTCACGAGCAGTTAATTTGACAGTCAATTTGGAACGGGGCTTAATTAGCCGCTTTTGCCAACGCCCGGCGCTCGTACACGCTGCCGCTACTGCTGCGTTTGTTCCCCGGTACCAATGTGGACATCGACGATAACCTGGCGGAAGCTAATGCCGCAGGAGTCGAGAATGCGGCGACTGATGCGGCCGTCGTCGGTGTCGGCGTACTTATTGTCCAGATAGACAACCTCGCCCACACCTACCTGCGCCAGGATTTTGGCACAGTCGTGGCACGGGAACAGCGTGACGTAGACCGTGGAACCCTCAAGGTCCTTGAGCGAGCCGCGGTAGTTGAGCACGGCATTGGCCTCGGCATGAACTACGTAGTTATGCTTGTCCTGCAGCGGGTCATCGCTCGTGCCCCACGGGAAAAAGTCGTCGTTGAGCGCCGAGGGCGTACCGTTGTAGCCCACCGAAAGAATGCGGTGGTTGGTGCTGGCGATGCACGCGCCCACCTGCGTATTGGGATCCTTGCTGCGGCGCTGCGCGGCGATGGCCACGCTCATAAAGAACTCGTCCCAGCTAATAACGTCGCGGCGCTTGCCCGACGCGGTTTGATGAAGATCGTCCGACATGGCAGACACCTCCGAAATCGAAATAGTTTGGCCCATTGTAGCAGGTGAAAGGTGGGCCTGTTTCCTCCCGGCGCCGACGTCCTTGGCTTTATGCGCGGCGAGGCTTTTGGTTGATGCGGTACAGCTCGGCGAGACCCCGCAGCGTCAGCGCGTCGTCTACCGTCAGGCTGTGGCCGACCAACGCCGCGAGCGCCTCGGCATCGTCGCCGGTGATGACAATGGGCACGCTGCCCTCGCCTGCCGCCTTGGTCGAGCGCATCTCGGCAAGCACCATGTCGAGCATGCCGTCGATACGGGCCACCTCGCCCAAGACCACGCCCGAGCGCATGGCCTCGCGTGTGTTGCGACCGATCACATGCGTGGGTGCCGAGGGCTCGACTTGCGGCAGGCGCGCCGCAGCGGCCGAGAGCGAGCGAGCGCCGAGCGCCAGCCCCGGCGCGATAACACCGCCGACAAAGGTTCCGCGTGCATCGATGACCTCGATATTGGTCGTAGTGCCCAGGTCGATCACGATGCACGGAGAGCCGTAGACGGCACGGGCCGCCACGGCGTCGGCGATGCGATCGGGACCGATCTCGGCCGGGTCGTCGTAGTGCACGGGCATGCCGGTCTTAAGTCCCGGCCCCACGGTGAGCACGCGCCCCGTGCAGGTACGGGAAAGTGCCGCCTTCCACGGGCGCTCGAGCGCCGGCACCACGCAGCTCAGCACTGCTGCCGCGGGAACGAGCACACCAGGCATGCCCGCATCGGCTGCCAGTGCGCCCATGACCCGCGCGAGTCTCATGCGCGCCTCATCGGCCGTAATGCTCGGCGGCGTCGTGATCTCGCACGTCGCAAGCGGGCATTCCTGCGCCGCGGCCGAATCCTCGGCAAACAGACCAAAGCGAATGAACGTGTTGCCCACGTCGACCGTCAATATATATGCGCACCCATTAAGCATCGTCGGCGCTCCTTTCGTCTGCCCAGCAGTATATCGCCTACCCGAACCAGCCATCCCAGGTAGTCATTTTGGGACGGGGCTATTTTAGCTACCCCAATATGTCGGTTGATATTTGCCCCAATCCCAGATAATTCGTCGACTGTCAAAGGGTAGCTAAAATAGCCCCGTCCCAAAATGACTACCTTGCCGCTATACTGATGCGCGGTCGTGCGCGAGCTCACGCGGCGGCCCTTGGTAACCCGACTTCCCGCGCCGTATCCGTAGCGGCGCTTGCGGGGGAAGCGGATATACGCAAAGGAGTTCTATATGGGCAATCCCTCGAACCGCACCTCTATGCGCGGTCAACTCACGCTGCGCGGCGTCGTCATCGGCGTCCTTGGCTGCGTGATTATCACGGCAAGCTCGGCCTACACGGCCCTCAAGATGGGCGCCCTCCCCTGGCCGATCATTTTCGCTGCCGTCATCTCGTTGTTCTTCCTTAAGCTCATGGGCAATGCCAGCCTCAACGAGGCCAACGTTACCCACACCATCATGTCCGCGGGTGCCATGGTCGCCGGCGGCCTGGCGTTTACCATCCCGGGCGCCTGGATGCTGGGCTATGCCGACCAGATCAGCTGGCTCGACATGTTTATCGTGGCGCTCGCCGGCACCATCTTGGGCCTTCTGGCAACGGCGCTCATCCACCGTCACTTTATCGTGGACGCCGCGCTGGAGTTTCCCACCGGCAACGCCGCAGCCCAGACCCTGCGTGCTACCGAGGCTGGCGGCAAGACCGGCAAGCAGCTCTTTGGCTCCATGGCCATCGCAGGCATCTATAGCGTGCTGCGCGACGCCCTGGGCGTGGTGCCCAGCATGCTGTGCACGCTCAATATCCCCGGCGTGACCTTTGCCATCTACAACTCGCCCATGTTGCTGTCCATCGGCTTTTTGGTGGGCTTTGCCCCCGTCGCCTTCTGGTTTGCCGGCGCGCTGCTGGGCAACTTTGGCATTATCGTCGGCGGCACCGCTGCCGGCCTGTTCGATATTGTGACCGCGCAGGGTATCGTCAAGTCCTTAGGTATGGGCCTTATGATGGGCTTTGGCGTCGCCGTCGTCCTTAAAGACATCCTGCCGCAGGTCGCCGGTATCGTTCGCGGTCTTGCCGCCGACAGCTCCACCGACACCGACGAGCAGTCGCTCATCTCGGGCTCGCTTAAGCTCGACGCCGGCATCATCGGCCTGGGCGCCGCCGCCATCGCCGTGATCATCGCCATCGCGCTCGACCTTGGCCCCGTCCCAGCCGTCATCGTCACGCTGTTCACCTTTGTCACCACCATCATGAGTGCGCAGAGCTGCGGTCAGACGGGTATCGACCCCATGGAGATCTTTGGCCTCATCGTCATGCTCATCGTAGCGGCCTTCGCGCAGCTTGCGCAGGTCAAGCTGTTCTTTATCGCCGGCATCGTGGCCGTGGCGTGCGGCCTTGCGGGCGACGTCATGAACGACTTTAAGGCCGGCGCCGTGCTGGGCACCAACCCGCGCGCACAGTGGATCGGCCAGGCCATCGGCGGCATCGTGGGCGCACTGGTCGCTGCCGCCGTCATGGTCGCGCTCGTCACCGCCTATGGTCCGGACGCCTTTGGTCCCGACAAGAGCTTTGTGGCCGCGCAGGCAAGCGTAGTCGCCACCATGGTCTCGGGCATCCCGAGCGTGCCGTGGTTCGCAGGCGGTTTTATCGCCGGCATCGTCATGTATTGGCTCGGCATTCCGGCCATGATGATCGGTCTGGGCGTGTACCTGCCGTTCTACATGTCGCTCACGGCCTTCTTGGGCTCCTGCGTCAAGCTCGCCTACGACAAGTGGGCAGCCCACCGCGACGCCGTTGCCGGTCTTTCGGGCAAAGAGAAGGCTTCCAAGGATGCTGCCTTCCAGGAGCAGGGCCTGGTCGTCGCCAGCGGCCTGTTGGGAGGCGAGTCTGTCGTTGGCGTTATCCTGGCGTTTGTCTCCGTCGGCCTGAGTCTGCTGGGCTAAACCCAACAACGACGTACCCGTACAGAGCGCAGGGTCGAAGACCATCCGGCCCCGCGCTCTGTATCTGTCGAAACACTCGGCCGCAACCGCATTTGACGTCCCCCTTACCTGCTCGTCTAAGTTTCACGTCAAGATGACCGCCCCGCCCGCCACGGTGTAGAGTACATGCTGCGAGCGCACCCGCGTTCCTGCGGCAATACGAGGTGGACATGGAACTCGACAAACAACAGATCAAGCGACTACGCAAACGCCATCACCGGCGCCACGGCATTCGACCTGCCCATAGTGAGGCCCTGGAGAACACCGGCCGCTTCCTAAAACGCGCATTCAACATTCGCGAGGGTCGCGCGCCCTATCACGTGATTCGCAAGCGCCTTGTAAACGGGGCGCGGCTGACCGGCTCGCACTTATGCATCCTCATCATCGCCATGCTCATCGCGAGCATCGGCCTCGATATCGACTCGGACATTGCCATCGTGGGCGCCATGCTCATCTGCCCACTCATGGGCTCAGTCCTTGCCATGGCATATGGCATCGCCACGCTTGACCGCGAGATTGCCGTCGAGGCCGTCGCCGGCCTCGCGCTACAGATGGCCTTTTGTCTGATCACGTCTACGCTGTATTTTAGGCTCTCGCCCCTTGGCACCACCACGGCCGCCATCATCGACAACTCGACGCCCACTGTGTGGGACCTTGCTGTCGCGCTCGCGGGCGGCTTTGCGGGCGGGCTGGGCAACTCGCGTGACCAGGAACCTGCCACGCTTATCGCCGGCGTGGCCGTGGCGACCGCGCTCATGCCGCCCCTGTGCGCGGCGGGCTATGGCATCGCCATTGCAAGCGGGTCACTGTTTCTCTCGGCGCTTTATGAGTTTGGCATCAACGTGGTCTTTATCGCACTGGCTGCCGAAGCCGTGCTGCTTCTTTTGCGCGTGCCGCTCAAGCGCGACCTGAACGGCGACGGTATTGTGACTGCTGAAGAAAACGCCGAGGTCAATGAGCTATCGCGCAAGGTGCGCCGCCGCATCATCGTGGGCACGGTGATCTTTGCCATCCCCTGCATTATTATGACGGCGGGGTCTATTGGCTCGGCGCAGGCTGGCGTGCAAGACGGCTACGGCGTCACTGAAACCACGCGCGAACTTGCGGCGGTGCTGCCGGGCTTTAAGGATTACACCGTCGCCGTCGAGACCTCGGCCGCCGAAGGCGACAAGGAGGGCGTTGTCGAGCGCCAGACTGTCGCTCACGTAACGACAAGCGAGACGCTCGGGGCGCACGACCGCCGTGTTGCCCGCAAGCTCATCGACCTCAACGTACCCGAACTCGATCGCGTGGAGTTTGGCGTGAAGTGATGCGGAACGTGAGGTAGGCCCGGTACGAGCGCGCGCAGCCGCGGGGCACAGGCACAGCCAAGCGCAGCGCTACAGCTCGTACTTGTACACGCGGTAGATGTACTTCTCGGCTTCCATCTCGTACGTGGCAATGGGCAGTCCATAGCGATCGTACTCGGCAAAGGTCTTGGCTATGCCCGATGCCACGAGCATGCTATTCGAATCGCCGACGCGCTGCGCACTACTTACGTAACCTGAGAACGGCACTGCGATCTGGTCCACAAGCTCGTAGGTGCGCGCGGTCTCGTCCACCGTAAAAATGCGCCCAAACGAATGCGTTCCCTTGCTGTAGTCGGTCACTACCGCAGCGCCCAGCTGGCCCCAGTCGAACTTGGGATAGCTCTCGGCAGCACCAAAGTTGTTGTCGTATAGCAGCACCTGGTAGCGACCAGTCGCGGTCGTCTCGTCGTTTGGCAGATAGGTCACACTATGCTGGCCTGCGTTGAGCGAAAAATCGCCTTGAGCCTGCAGCAACTTGTCCTCAAAGCCCGAGCCGGCCCAAAACTCTGGCGAGCCCATAAGCCAATCGACCGTAGGCGTACCGTAGATATCCGTGAGCTTGATGACCGTTGAGGTCTCGCGCGAGCTGAGCAAAACGGTGCCGCCGCCGAGCCACTGGATCGTGTTGATGTGAATCCAATCCAGGTCGCCGTCCGAGGCAACCTTGGCGCTTGCCTTGAGGTCGGGGAACATATCGCCCAGGTCCACGACGAGAGAGACGTCACCTGTTGTTATGTCGACCTTAATGATGAGGTCCTCTACATTAACGCGATCGTCCTTATCTTTTTTGGCAGCCGCGCGATCGACGTCCAAATCGGCTTCGGAGCCGGCGTGACTCGCCAGCACCAGCAGGTTGCCATCGTCATCGAAAGCGTAGTCGTGGTGTAGCTCGTAGTCGCCCGTGCTCCAGACGTTTACCACCTGGCCGATGGCGTTGATCTGGGCCATCTTGGTAGTCGAGACGCTCATGATCATGCTGCCGTCGCCCGGGAACAGCAGGCGGTGGCTGCGGTAGCCGACAATCGGCACCTCGCCGCGAATCTGGCCGTCGTTGTCGTAGAGGTACATAAAGTCGAGCTTGGACGAGTCGTTGCCCAAGATGGTAAAGAGACCATCGGCAAGCGGCGTATTGGACTCCCCCGACGTAACGGCGAGCTGCTCTTCTTCCTCGCCTTTGAGAGCCGGCGTCTTGACCGTGAACGTCGAGGTGCGGCTGATACCATCTTGTGCCGTGCAAGTGATGGTTACCGTGTTTTTGTGGTTGGGAATGAGGCCGATGACCTTGAACTCGTGTTCCGTGGCCGGCGCGTCGCCGCCGTGGGGCGAATGGGAAAACGCGGCGACCTTGGGCGTGTCACCAGTCTTTTTGCGACCGGCGACCTTGTAGGAGACGGTTACGGAATCCGTTGTCGCAAAGCGAACGTAGCAGCTCAGGGTATCGGTGCCAAAGGGATCCTGCGCGATAAACGGAGTGGTCTCGTTGTAGCCGCCGTCAGCGTACTCGGCATCGAGCCGCTCCTTGATGGCCGCCTGCTTCTCGACGTCGTAGGTCGCGACAATCTGCTTGTGGAGTTTCTTTTGCTCGTCAGTGAGCTCGTTGCTCGAAGTAGATGCGGCGCCCGTGCCGGCCCCGCCGACCGAGCAGCCCATGAGCCCTGTCCCGGCAAGCGCCAGCGTGCCCGCCGCACCCGCAAGAGCCGCTCGGCGCGAAAACAGCCTGCTGTCCTTGTCACTCAATTCCATATCGTTACCGTCTTTGAATACCATTGTTGTTCCCTCATATACCACGGCGTTTTCCCAGCCCTGTCTAATTATGACTCGCAGTTTAACAAACGCCCCTTAATGCAAGTTAAAGCTTGTAGCGATACGGAAACGCGGGGCGCGAAGGGAATCCGCAACCCTTCCGCTCCCAAGTGATCAATCGGAGCGGCCGCGATGGTGCTCGATCCAGTCCACGGCAAAGTCGACAAGTTCGCGTTGGCGCATAAAGCGGATTGTCCCGTTGCCGAGCGGCGCTGCGGCGCACTGACACTGCAAATGACACGTTTCTCAATGTTGCCGAGGGATCTTTTTAGTACTTGAAGAAACCCTCGCCCGAGCTTTCGCCCAGCTTGCCTTCGTCGAGCATCTGCTTGAGGACGGATGCCATGGCCTTAAAGTTGTAGGGCATCATCATCTTTTTGAGCAGCGGGCTCACCAAGCCCGGCACCTTCTGATACTGCATGACGATGTTATAGGCCGTCTGGATGCCCACGGTGTCGAACACGCGAAACGGGCCCTTGGGCGCGCCAGTGCCGCGCGTCCATGCGAGGTCGATGCTCTTGGGGTCGCTGACGCCCGAGACGTACAGATCAAGGCCCGAAAGCAGCCACGGCACCAGCATGGAATTGAGCAGATAGCCGTTCTTTTCCTTGTTGACGGGCAGGGCAAGCATACGGATGTCGCTGGCAAAGTCGACGAGCTCATCGAAATAGCGCTTGTCGGTCTGGTCCTGAGCCATGACCTCGGTCATGTTGTTCTTCCAGATGGAGTTGGCAAAGTGCAGCGACAGGTACTTCTCGGGGCGGCCAGTGTACTTGGCAAAGGTGCTCGGCAGCAGCGTGGAGGAGTTCGTCACGACAACGGTCTTTTGCGGGAGAACCGGGGCGAGCTTCTTGTAGAAGTCGATCTTTGCCTGGGTGTCCTCGGCCATCGACTCGATAACCAGATCGGCGTCGGCCACTGCCTTGGCAAGATCGAGCTCTAGCTTGAGTGTGGAGTAGGCACGCTCGACGGCGGCGAGCGCCGCCTCCCTGTCGAAGGGCTGGTCGCTATCGGCGATACCGGCACACCACTCGCCTGTGCCGTCCGCCATGCCCTCGATAGCCGCGATGTACTCCTCGCGCACATGATCGATCTTGGGCTGAGTGCGGCCGATGCTGCCCTCGCTGCGCAGCCAGATCGTCACATCGAAGCCGCAGTAGGCAGCCTGAAAGGCAATCTGGCTTCCCAACACGCCGCCACCGGCAACACAAACGGTCTTGTAGCTCATAGGAACAGTCCTCTCTTACGTAATTCCATGGATGTGTATTTATTCAACCGTAAGGATGACGCGCGCTGGGGGTGGGTTCCATAAACGGACGGTAATTTGCGGCGAACGGCTACATATGTTCATTATCTTAGGGTTCCAAGAGCGATTTTTGGTGCCACTGAGACGTCGCATTCGGAAGAGGTGATAGTTGGGGCGTTTACGCAGCATATGTCCAGCAAAACGGGTGGTAGCCGATACGGCTACCACCCGTTTGTCTCATATCTAGCACATAGCAGGCCAACTACCTCTTAATGCCGCGTCCCAGACGCTTGGCGACCGATGCAACGGCCTCCTCGCTGACCGAGCCACAGCTCACGCAGCCATCATGGGCACGCATCTGGCCAGTGACCTCGTCCATCGCGAGCGGCGCCACCTTCTCGAGCTTAAAGCCCTTACCGGCGCGCATGTTTTCCTTGGCCACGCTGATCATGAGCTTAATGCGGTTGAGCTGGTTGACCTCGGACGCGCCGGGGTCGTAGTCCACCGCGACAATGTTGCTCTCGGGGTGCTGACGGCGCAGCTCCTTGATCACGGCCTTGCCCACCACGTGGTTAGGCAGGCACGCAAAGGGCTGCGTGCAGATGATGTTGGGCGCGCCATGGTCAATCAGGTCGAGCATCTCGGCCGTGAGCAGCCAGCCTTCGCCCATGTTGTTGCAAACCGAAAGCACCGTACGGGCCTTGTCCGCCATGGTGCCGATGCGCTCGGGCGCCTCAAAGCGGCGGGACTTTTGGAGCAGCTCCTCCACCGGCGTACGCATCCAGTCCACGAGCTTGATGAGCGCCTGCATACCAGCGCGCGTGGTTGCAGAGCTTCCGAGCTCATCCTTCTGCAGCTCGGCGTTGCTCATGGAGTACAGGAAGAAGTCGAGCAGGCCCGGCACCACGGCCTCGCAGCCCTCGCGCTCGATAACGTCGACCACGTGGTTGTTGGCTGTGGGGTGGAACTTGACCAAGATCTCGCCGACCACGCCCACGCGCGGCTTGGTGCCCTCGCCCACGAGCGGCATGGTGTCGAACGCGCGGATGGCCTCGCGGCACAGCTTGGTGTAGTTGTGGCGGTTGAACTTGGGCGCCAGCTTGCGGGCGCGCGCCATGTACTCCTCGTAGAGTGCGTTGGCGGCACCGGGCGTAGCCTCGTATGGACGACAGCGATAAAGCATCTGCATCATCACGTCGCCAAAGAGCACCGCGTAGACTGCCTGCTTAAGCAGTGCCGGCGTAATCTTAAAGCCGGGGTTGTCCTCACCGAGCGCCACCGCCGAAAGCGAGATCACCGGAATCTCGGGGTGGCCGCTCTCGCGCAGGGCCTTGCGGATGAGTGCGATGTAGTTGGTGGCACGGCAGCCGCCGCCGGTCTGGCTGATAACCACGGCCGTCTTGGACAGGTCGTACCGGCCGCTCTCGATGGCCTCCATAATCTGGCCGGTCACCAAAATGGACGGATAGCAAATGTCATTGTTCACATAGCGCAGGCCGGCCTCGACGGCGTCGTGATCGGTCGAGGGCAGCAGCTCCAAGTTGTAGCCGGCACCGCGGAACACCTCTTTGACCAGGTCAAAGTGGATCGGCGCCATCTGCGGGCACAGGATGGTGTAGCCCTCCTCGCGCATCTGCTCGGTAAAGGGCACCTTGGGCCACGCGGTCGATGCGCTCTCGCGCTGAGCCTCGAACGTGTACTTGCGGCTCGCGAATGCGGGGGCATCCGTGGAGGGAGCCACCGGCGCGGCATCGCCCTGCTCGTAGGTCTCGCCCGCGGCCGCGGCCTCGGCCAAGCGCTCAGCCTCCTGGTCCTTAAGCGCGGCCATGAGCGAGCGGATGCGGATGCGCGCGGCGCCCAGGTTGGACACCTCGTCGATCTTGAGCACGGTGTAGATCTTGCCGCTGGCCTCCAGAATCTCCTGCACCTGATCGGTAGTCAGGGCGTCCAGGCCGCAGCCGAAAGAGTTGAGCTGGATCAGGTCCAGGTCGTTGCGCATCGTCACAAAACGGGCGACGGCGTACAGGCGGCTGTGGTACATCCACTGGTCGACGACGCGGATGGGGCGCTCGGGCTTCACCAGGTGCGCAAGCGAATCCTCGGTAAAGACCGCAAAGCCAAAGCTCGAGATAAGCTCGGGCAGGGCGTGGTTGATCTCGGGGTCGTTGTGGTAGGGGCGGCCGGCGAGCACGATGCCGTGACCGCCGTGGTCCTCGACCCACTTAAGGGCCTCCTCGCCCATGGTCTGGATGTCCTCGTGGAAGCGCGCATCGGCCTCAAAGGCAGCGTTGACGGCGGCATCGACCTCGGAGCGCGTAATCTTGGGACCGCGCACGCGACCGCGACCGGCCTCAGCATCGGCCACGCGGTCGACGGCAAGCACCTGGTACAAGCGGCGCTTGAGCTCGGTCTTGTCGTGATAGGGCACAAACGGGTACAGGAACTCGATGTTCTGCTCACGGATCTCGTCGATGTTGAGCGCCAGCGCCGTGGGGTAGCTCATGACGATGGGGCAGTTATAGCAATTGCCAGCCGTCGGATCCTCCTTGCGCTCCCAGCGCACGCACGGCATCCAGATAAAGTCGACATCGCGGTCGATAAGGTTCATCACGTGGCCGTGGCTCATCTTGGCCGGATAGCACACGCTCTCGGACGGCATGGACTCGATGCCTGCCTGGTAGGTCTTCTTGCTCGACTGGTCGGACAGCTGCACGCTAAAGCCCAAGCGCGTAAAGAACGCGTGCCAGAAGGGGTAGTTCTCGTACATGTTGAGTGCGCGCGGGATACCCACGGTGCCGCGCGGGGCCTCGTCGGGGCTCAGCACCTCGCGATTAAAGAGCAACTCGTTTTTCTTTTTGAAGAGGTTAGGGGCCTCGGTCTTTTGCTTTTTGTGGCCGGCGCCCTTCTCGCAGCGGTTGCCGGTAATGAAGCGCCTACCGCCGCCAAAGTCATTGACGGTGAGCTGGCAGTTGTTGGAGCAGCGACCGCAGCGGACGTGCTTTTGCGTCACAGTGAGGTGCGCGATGTCCTCGGCCGAAAGGATGGTCGAGGTGCCGTCGGCGCCAGCGCGATCGCGGGCGAGCAAGGCCGCACCATAGGCGCCCATGCAGCCGGCGATGTCGGGACGCACAGCGCGAACGCCGGTGAGCTGCTCAAACGCGCGCAGCGTGGCATCGGACATAAAGGTGCCGCCCTGGACGATCACCTGGCTTCCGATCTCCTTGGGATCGCGCAGCTTAATGACCTTGAACAGGGCATTCTTAATGACGGAATAGGACAGGCCGGCCGCGATGTCGCCCACCGTGGCACCTTCCTTTTGCGCCTGCTTAACACGCGAATTCATAAAGACCGTGCAGCGACTGCCCAGGTCCACCGGAGCCTTGGCATGGATGGCGGCGTCGGCGAACGCGCGCACGTCCATGTTCATAGAGACGGCGAAGCTCTCGATAAAGCTACCGCAACCCGACGAGCAGGCCTCGTTGAGCATGATGTGCTCGATGACGCCGTCCTTGACGCGCAGGCACTTCATGTCCTGACCGCCAATGTCCAGGATAAACTCGACGCCGGGCAGGAATGCCTTGGCGCCGCGCAGGTGCGCGACGGTCTCGATCTCGCCGGAATCGGCCTTGAGGGCCTCGATGAGCAGCGCCTCGCCGTAACCCGTGGTGGTCACGTGGCCGATGGTGCAGCCGGCGGGGATGTGGTTGTAGAAATCGGCCATGATGACCTTGGCCGTACCCAGGATGTCACCGTTGTTGTTGCCGTACCAGGTATGCAGCAACTGGCCGTCCTCACCCACAAGCGCGGCCTTCATGGTGGTGGAACCGGCGTCGATACCGATGAACACGCGACCGGTGTAGCCTTCGAGCTTGCCCTTGGGGACGACTTCGGTGTCGTGGCGGGTCTTGAACTCGGCAAAGTCCTCGTCGGTGGCAAAGAGCGGATCCAGACGCTCGACCTCGGCGCCCTGTGTGTCACCCAGGGCATCGATGGCCTCGATGAGCTGCGGGAACGTGCTGAGCTTATTGGACTCGTGCGCCATGGCGGCACCGCTCGCCACAAACAGGTGAGCATTTTGGGGCACGATGCGGTGCTCCTCGTCCAGGTTGAGCGTGAGGTAGAAGCGATGGCGCAGCTCGGAGAGATACTGCAGCGGGCCGCCCAGGAAGGCGACGTTACCGCGGATGGGGCGGCCGCACGCCAGGCCCGAGATGGTCTGGGTCACGACGGCCTGGAAGATGGAGGCGGCCACGTCCTCGGGGCGGGCGCCCTCGTTGAGCAGAGGCTGCACGTCGGTCTTGGCAAAAACGCCGCAGCGGCTGGCGATGGGATAGATGGTGGTGGCGTTGGCCGCGAGCTCGTTGAGGCCGCTGGCGTCGGTGTGCAGCAGGGTTGCCATCTGGTCGATGAACGCACCCGTACCGCCGGCACAGGTGCCGTTCATGCGCTGCTCGATGCCGTTATCGAAGTAGATGATCTTGGCGTCCTCGCCGCCCAGCTCGATGGCGACATCGGTGGCCGGGATGAGGGTCTCGACGGCGCGTTTGCTGGCGATGACCTCTTGGACAAACTCCAGGTCGAGCCACTGAGACAGCAGCAGACCGCCCGAGCCGGTAATGGCGCAGGTCATCTGGGCCGTCGGCAGCACGGCCGCAGCGCCCTCGAACAGGTCGCGGGCGCAAGCGCGGACGTCGGTGTGGTGGCGCTGGTACTTGGCGTAGACGAGCTGATTGTCATCGTTGAGCACGGCGAGCTTAACGGTGGTGGAGCCAACGTCGATGCCCAGGTGCAGGTTGCCGTGGGCGTTGTCGGGGTTGAAGATTGCGCCTTCGGGGGCGTGGGCGGCGGCTGCGGGCTCGCTAGCGACGGACGTCTCCCCTGCCGCGTTCTTGGCATCGGCAACTGCCTCGGCAACTTTCTCGGCAGCCGCGGTCGCGGCCTTCTGCGCGGCGTCCACCACGGTGGGCGCAGCCTCGCGTGCGGCGGCGACCATGCGGTCCTTGATGCCCTCGACGAGTTTGCTCATTGTCTCTCCTCTTAGTTGTTGGACTCGACGGTTGCGGGGGTGTCGGCCGCGTCCTCGAGCTGCAAGTTCAATAGCTTCATGCCGTACTCCGGCACGTTGATATCGATGGGTTGGCCATACAGGTCACCAGGGCGCACAAAAGCGAGCACCGTCATCATGCGCGCCATGGCCTCGGGCGATTCGGTGAGCCCACGCTCAAACCAGCGCTGAATCATGCCGACCTCGGCACTCACGACGTAGGTGACGTAGTAGTCAAAGAACGTGCCCAGCGCCAGGCCCAAAATGCCCGTCTGTGCACGCGGCACCACAGCCTCACGCGCGGTGTCGATAATCCTTTTAATGAAGGCCTGGTCGCCGCCCGGACCCAGCAGCGCACCGATCAAGTCGCGGTTGGCCGCAAGATAACGCAGTAGCTCAACCGAACCGGGCGCCGGCTCGAGCTCATCGATGTTGTGATAGAGATCGGGCAGCCGAGCTGCGGTGATGAGCTCAATACGCTCACGGATCTCGGCCAGCAAGCCGTCCTCGATTTGATTGATAAAGTCGGGGATATCGCGGTAGTGCGAATAGAACGTACGGCGCGTGAGGCCGGCGCGCTCGGTGAGCGACGCGACGTTAATGCGCGAAAGATCGCCGCTTTCGGCTAGTTCGCTGGCAAGTGCCTGGCGAAGGGCACGCTGCGAGCGAAGGGACCGGCGATCGCATTTCTCGAGCTGGGACAAGCGTCCTCCTTGTTACTCAGCCTGTGCGCTATTGCACAGTGCGAGTATTATTGCACACCGTGTGTATCAACACGTAAAGGCAATATTTGAGATGTGACAAAGGGGCAGTCCCTTTGCCACATCGAGCCGCTGCTTGGTCCCGTTAATGGGACCAACAATCGCCACGCCCGTTTCATCATGCCGGTAATGATCGATAAGGAGGCCGACATGAACAATCAGGCATGCGATGGCATCACCGATGCCGGCAAGGACCTCGTCCTCAGCTGCATCAAGAGCCAAGAGCTGCGCGACCACATGCGTAAATACCTATACTGGCCAGCACCAATCATCGCCGGCTCTCTTAAGACGCTTGATGAAAAACGCACCATGCTCGAGCAACTCCGCAAGGAGGTTTCGCCGGAGCTGGTCGAAGATATCGATTCGCATCTCGCCCAGCTCACCAGCGCACTCGATATGCTCCACAACATCGAGCGCGACCGCGGAATCCTCCTACTGCACGTCATGGTCTACAACGAGGAGGAGCGCGACGCCGACGCCCTCGACGGTCCCTTCCCCACCGCATCGTGGGAGGCCGCGCAGACGCTCATGAAGCGCTACATCGAAGAGTATCCTGAAGACGACTGGTCCGAATCGTACTGGAAGATCGACCTATACACCCCAGAAGACCTTCACGAACATCAAACGGCGCAGTCTTCCCTGGCGTTTGCGGCAACCAAGGATGGCGAGCTTATATTTCTCCGCGATCAGCGCAATAACCGAACTCGCAAATCGTATGTCGAAAGCGCCTGGCGAAACGATAGCAGACGGTTCTGCAACAGCAACGAACCCATCTATACGCCGTGGGTCCCAGGCGACATCCTCAAAATCGACGGTCGCCCCTTTGATCACGGGCCTCGCTTTGCCATTGTGCTCGAAAACGACTACGAGCACACGCTCCGGGGACAGATCTGGTGCGCAGGGCCTAGTAAAGATCACGGCGTTAAGGAGGGTTCACTTTCATCCGGCACCTACAGCGACAGTCTCCTGGACCCCTTCATCCCCTCCGCCCTCTACACCGCCGAGTGCTACACCGGTGAGCTGCCGGACGACTGCGCTTTTATGCTCGAGCTTTCGCAGATGCTGCACGACAACCCCGACTACGGCAAGCAATGGTCCGAAGGCTCGGTCGGACATGACTGCCTTCAGCCGTATCGCAAGCCCGCCAACCAAAGCGAGCTGGATATTCGTCCGGACATCTTCGAGTTTTTAGACTCGCACAGTATTAAGGAGCATCTTCAACGAATCAACTACGAGCTCACCACGCCCGTAGCGGCTTTCATTGTCAATTGCTCGCATAAAGCAACGCTGCAGCAAAAGCTCGAAGGCTGGCAAAAGATCATCGACAATATGCCCAATTGCACCATGAGCCGCAGAAATGACACGGTCGTCATCCCGGACTTCCATGCCTTTCTGCGCAATGCCATCAGGCAGGAGCAAAGAAAGCTCGCACACTTTAAAAGGACGGACGGTCAAAGCCTGTACTTCTTTGAGGACTACTCGTGGGACCGGGGCGGGCAGGGTGGCTATCTTTACGGCCCGTACAACAGTTATCAAAAGTGCTTCGATGCCATCTGGAAAGAGCTCGACGGTGACGATTCCAAAGCCATCAGGATCACTCGTCGTCCCATCGACCCAGAAGAAGACCACTATGCCGACGACATGGTCTTACTCAATGCGAACGGCGAAGTAATGTCTTGCGATTACCGCAACAAAAGCGAGTGGGACGAGGCGGGCACCGCCAGCGATTTCGAGGACATGTGGTTTGATATCCCGACGCCTTTCCATGCCGGAGACATCGTCTGCAACCTCCAACGCCCCGACAAGCCGATGGTGCTGTTTGACCTGCAAACTTGGGGATCCGAACGAGTCGACAAAGAGCTGGCCTCCTCCGTCTACAAAGAGCGCCTCGTTCAAAAGGCCGACAAGCTATTGCGCTGGCACCGATATGACGGCGACACCAGCGACATGTACGCCTACGGCTGCCAAGTCTCATCCGCCTTGCATTTCCCCTTCTACATTGGGGAGCCTGAGGGCTTTCTTTTGGACATCGACTATTACCGCAAGCCGCTCAAGTCAGAGGAGCGAATCCTTTACGGCGTCAGGGCATATGTCAAAGGCGACCTGGCGGTTGATTCGCTCGCCGCAATGGCCAGCGCATGCGAGCTACAGGCGATGGCGGAGAAAAAGGCGCGTGGCTTCGAGGACGCAGACAGCTGGCTCAAGGACCGCTACCCAGAACTGTTCGATGCGACGGCCGATCCCTTCTTAGAGGAAGACGGCGGTTGCGCCAGTTACGCTTAGTTTTTGAAACGCCACTACCGATTGTCCATTCAGTACGCGCACGCCCATGTACCAGTGCGTTTCCAAAAGTATGTTTGACGCGAGATTCATATCAGACCCGTTAATGGGATCACAAAGCACAACCTCTGATGGATGCTAACGGCAACGACCGAATTGGAGGTTGCAATGGACAGCCAAGCAGATACCGTGATCACCGATGCCGGCAGGGAGCTCGTTTGCAGTTGCATCAAGGACGATGAGCTGCGTGCTCATATGTTCAAACACATGGGAATGGCAGATGGCTCCCTCTGTAAAACCATCGGCGGCTCCCTCAAGACGCTCGACGAAAAACGGACCATGCTCGAGCAGCTTCGCAAAGAGGTCTCATCGGATTACGCCGAGACGATCGACTCCGGCCTCGAACAACTCGACACTGCACTCGATATGCTTTACAACGTTGACCGTGACCTCGGTATCTTGCTGGTCTCCGGCGTGTTTTACAGTGAAGACGAGCGCGGGCACGACACCTTTGATGGCCCCTTCCCCGTTGCCTCATGGGGAGCTGCGCAAACCCTCATGAAGCAATACGTCGATGATGACCCCGATGAAGATTGGTCCGAATCATTCTGGCAGATTAAGCTCTATACCGCCGAAGACTTACACGACTGCCCACGCGCTCAAGCCTCGCTGATATTCGCCGCAACCATACCCCGGCTGTGGCAAACATTGGTCGGATGGATCGGTCGTACACGACTGCTTGCAGCCATATCGCACATCGGCCGGCGCCGGCGTCAACGCCATACGTTCGGACATTCTCGAGTTTCTCGACTCGCCTGACATCAAGGAGCATTTGAGAGACATCGGCTACGAGTTCACCACGTCCGAGGCGGCATTTATTGTTGCCCGTTCGAACGAAAAGGCGCTACGGCAGAAGATCAAGGGCTGGCAAAAGATTATCAACAACATGCCCAATTGTGCGATGAACAGGCGATACGGCACGTTCAATATCCCCAACTTCCATGTCTTTCTTCGCGACGTCATCAGATGGGAGCGCAAGAAAATCGCCCGGTTCAAACAGCCTGGCAAGCACATGTATTTCTTTGAGGACAAGACGGGAAGTCCCCCTGAGAGCGAGTGCAATTATGGCCCCTACACCAGCTACGAAAAATGTTTCGAGGCAATCTGGAATGTGCTTGAGGAGGAGAATCCTACCTCGGTTGAAGTAACACGCCGCCCGATCAATCCGGACGATGGCCACTATGCCGCCGACAAACTCTTGCTCAACGCGAAAGGCGAGACCATGGACTGTCAACTGCGCTGCATCGACAAGGAACGCGAGGGAGAAGACCCCACTTTCGCCTTTGAGCTGATGTGGTTTGACATCCCGACGCCATTCCATGCCGGCGACATCATCTGTTGTCACGGCGACCCTAGCGACCCCATACTGCTTCTCAATATGCAGACATGGACCACGCAGCGGGTCATAGATGAGCTTCCGCCTTCCACCTACAGGGAATGCGCCGCAAAAAAGGCCGACGACCTGCTCAGGCACCATCGGCAAAATGGCGATACGAGCGACATGTACGCCTACGGCTGTCAGATTGAATATCCCCTGGAGTACCCCGTCTATATCGGAGAGCCGAGTTGTTTTCTTCTCGATATGGAATACTGCCGTACCCCGCTCAAGCCGGAGGCGAGAATTCTGTACGGCGTGCGGGCATATCTCGACGGCAATCTGGGTCTTGACTCACTAATTGCGCTATCAAGTCTTTGCGAGCTGCAGGCGCTGGTCAAGAAAAAAGCCGAGCGGTTTGAAGGGGAAGACGGCGGGCTCAAGATCCGCTATCCGGAGCTGTTCGATGATGCGATAACCCCGCCGGAGCGATTCGAAACAAAGAGGAGCTAACCATGGACATCTTGGATTTTGTGGACTCCCGGGACATTCGGGAGCACCTGCGCAGTATCGACTTCCAGCCCAGCACCATCGAGGCCGCCTATCTGGTTTGGTTTTCGAAGATCGCCACGCTCGATCAGAAATGCGAAGCTTGGCAGGAGATCTCCCGAACCATGCCCAATTGTTCGCTGGAGGCAACCCATGCCGGTCTTGGAAGGCCGGCCATCCCCGATTTTCATGCTTTTTTGCGCTGGACAATCGATTACAACAAGCGGTGCGTCGATGCGTTTGCGAGTGGGACGGGCTACGTTTATCAGTATGAAGAGGAGATTGTGCCCGACGGGCAACTTTGCGGGGCCTTCGGCGCGCCATTCAGCTGTTATGGGAAATGTGCCGAGGCGTTGCGCGGTGATGATGAACTGGCGAGCCGTCCAGAGGCACGCGTACGCATCACCCGGTGCCCGCTCGATGCCGACGAAGAACATCCCCGGGAAGATTGGCTCCTAGTGAACGGCAAAGGTGAGGCCCTTTCCGTTTATTGCCCTTCAGCCGGCCCCATTGAGAACGATTGGGAGATCGCGTTCGAGTTCATCTGGGTCGATATCCCCACGCCGTTCCACACCGGCGATATCGTCTGGACGCCGCAAGGCAGTGCCCGTGAGCCGTTCACGCTGTTCGATCTGCCCACGTGGGACCGGACAAAGCTCGAGGCAGAGCTTCGGCAGGCAGACCGTTCTGACGAATGGCTTGATCATGCGCAGCAGCGCCTCGAGCACTATCGCCATGCAGGGGATATCAGCAACATGCGTGCCACTGGCTGCTCGATTACCTACAACGAGACGTTTCCCCTCTACATCGGCGAGCCAGACCCGCTTTACCTGAATCTTGAGTACTATCGCAAACCACTCGAAGACGAGCAGCGAATTTTAATCGCCGCCCAGGCCTACCTGCGCGGCGACCTGTATGTCGACTCACTCATCGCGTTTATCGACACCATAAGGATGGAGTCCAAGGCAAAGCGCAACCTGGAAGAGCTGCGTCTGGATCAGGCGCCGCTCAAGGAGAAGTACCCGCAGCTATTTGAATAAAGGTCGTCATGCCCGAATCCACAAGAAGTCGCACCAACAACTCGGAGAC
The DNA here is from genome assembly GCF_052067635.1 of Collinsella sp. HCP3S3_E5. Lineage (NCBI taxonomy): Bacteria > Bacillati > Actinomycetota > Coriobacteriia > Coriobacteriales > Coriobacteriaceae > Collinsella > Collinsella sp. HCP3S3_E5. Next base: position 57,977 of record NZ_JBQHQF010000012.1, read on the forward strand.
TATCGTGCACGAAGAAATAATCAACTTGATCGACTCTCCGGAGCTGCGAGAGCATTTGCTGCATAATCCGCAGCTCCTGAGCGGCGACCATTACATGCAGATTGTCGGTGGAGCACCGGTTGAAATTACCCGCAAACGAGAGCTACTCGGCAGACTGGTTGCTGGCGGGTGCAACTCGTCAGACGACACCCCTTACTGGCACTATCGGCAGATTTGCTTCGACTACATCGATGACTGCATGAACGCGCTAAAGGCCGTCGACGGGAACAGGAAGGTACTGCTTATTAGCGAAATTAGCTTTGTCGACAACAAAGTGGGATCCGCCATCACGCATGGCCCCTTTCCCGTGGCATCGTGGCAGGCCGCCCTTGCGGCAATGAAGGCATACGCAGACAAGTGGAGCGAAATGACAGACTTATCGTCCTCATACTGGATGATCGAGCTGTTCAACCTTGCCAACGACCCGAGCTGTTCATATCCATACGACGGCTTTCTACAGCCAGACTACACTTACTACGCAAACGCCTCCGGCGAAATCCAGTACATCTGCAGGGAAGAAAAGGGCGAATGTGGCGAGGTGCTCGACTGCATTGTGGGTGAAATCTTTGGCCCGTGGTTCAAGGGGGCATATGTCGACCTGCCCACACCGCACAAAAAGGGCGATATTCTTGAAATCGACTGCCGACCATGGGCGCCAGGACCTTGTTATTGCCTGGTAGCAAACTCGAAATTGGACTGCCTGTATCCCGATGGCGATGGACAGATCAGATGTGGCTCTATCCCCTACGGCAGTTGCTTTGCCGGATGGGCGTATACGAACTTGATGCTGTCGCCCGTGTTCAGGGCGAGGAAGGTAGCGCGGCCCTTGCCGGAAGCATGCGCAACCTTGCAAGTAATTGATCTGGACCGGATAGAAGACCTATTAGAAGAGTGCTCCAGTCACAAGGAGACGGAGCCTATTTGGCTGGACATATATCGGCATCGCGCTCGATGACGGATGCCAAGAACGAACCTTCGCGACGGCGGACACCATTCTATTAACGTAATGAATGAACAGTTTGCGCCGTATACCGTCCATTCACCCCATTCACTTTGAGTTGACACCGTGAAGTTATTAAAATGCGAGTAACACGCAATCTATTAGAAGGATTGTCCTATGGTTGAATTGACTGAGCTCAGCAAATCCGAGTTGCAAAGAATCAAAACGGCCCCTCAGGATTTTCTGGATAAAGTTCAAACAGTCAAAGCATCGAAGCGTGCGCGTTTTGTAATTGACAAAATACTGCAAAACGGATACTGCACCACGAAAATGCTCGAAAATGCAGGCTATAATCATCCACCTCGCGCTGCCCGCGACGTTAAGGAACTCGGAATAACCTTAAAGACCGTACGCTATAGAGATGAAAGCGGGCGACCGCTCGGAGCCTATATTTTCGGTAATTTCGAGCTCCAGGCACTACCGTCAAAGGCTGGAGGACGATCAGTTCTCGGAAATGAGTTAAAAGACAAATTGTTAAAGAAGTACGGCTCACGTTGTTTCATTTTTCTTGAAGAAGTTCCCGAAGGTCAACTTCAGATTGACCATAGAATTCCTTATGAAATAGCAGGGGAGCAGGACGAAACCTGCATTGAGAACTTCATGCTTCTCTCCCCGGCAGCAAATCGACGAAAAAGTTGGACTTGTGAGCATTGTCCTAATTGGACAGAAAAAGAAATTGACACATGCAGGAATTGCTTCTGGGCCTTCCCGGAATCGTTCACTCATACCGCCTGCAAGCCTTCTCGAGAAATCGGCGTTTCACTAGTTAACCCAGATGCAATTAAAATCTACGATCGGCTTGTCAAATTAAAAGGACGCGAGGCAATCCTCGATCTTGTCTCTTCTCAAATTCAAGACTACATTCTTGAGTTCGACTCGTCCGAATAGCTTCATTTATATAAGCGGGGGCTTTGAGCGTCTTAGTCGCAAAATAGGCCCCTGCTTAAATACAACGCTTCTATTGTTGTCTCCTTTTTTCCCAGCAACGTCGACTGCGCTGATATGCCAGCGTCCAGCATTATTTTTTTGCAACCGAGTTTTGAAGGCAGCTCGTCCCCGTAGGCCTTTACCCCCAGCTTGCCGTCATAGCTTAGAATGTAATCACATCCCAGATCATTCAATTTCTCCAGATAATCAATCAATTCGCTCTTCGCAACACCGGAGTAATAACGATGATCGCGCGTTTTGCTCACGCCCTGATAGGGTGGGTCCATATAAATGAAATCGCTCGCAGATAGCTCGCCTATTAGCTCTCGGAAATCGAGGCTCGTAAATAACGTTTTCCCGCACAACAGTTCATGCAGCGTCATTGCATTGCCTTTGACCCGCTCTGGTCGCGTTCCATGCCGACGTTTATCTGGCGACTGATTGAAATTGCCTTCAGACGAGTATCGAACCGCACCTTTTACGCAACGTGCTAAGAGATAAAGCGTGTTTGCCGGGGTTTTCTCGCCCGTATTAAACAACTCGCGAATGTAATAATAATGCTCAATATGACCCCCTGGATAAACAAATTGGGCATCCCAGACCGCTTTGTAGCATTCATACAAATAATCCGGCTTCTCAACAGCTGTTTTTAATAGCTGAACCAAGGGTTCATTTACATCGTTTATCCAATAGCGCTTCGCCATGCCTTTCGTGGCAACTGCAACAGTAATAGCTGCCATGCCTGAAAATGGCTCAACAAGCCTATCGATATTTTCGGGCATATAGGGAATTATTTGAGGCGCAAGTTTCCGTTTTGAGCCTTGGTACTGAACAAGCTGTGGTGCGAGTTTAATCAACTCGGTGCCTCCCCATTTGTTTTCTTGTCTCGCTATTGGCTCGACGTGCTTCATCCTATCTTATCGATAAGGCTAACACGTAATAAGGACATGAGTTTGAAGAGGATGCTTGTCACAACAGCCACCAATCCAGCCGCACTCATTTCACATATAGGCGAAACACCGTTACAAACCGGCGACTCAGACCTCGGAATAGCAGACCCATCTGCCGTCAATAGGTCCCCATCCGTTGATAAGTCTATTGCAAAGGCCGTGTAGGCCGACCAAATTGAGACGTTTCCGTGCCCTGCTTCTTAGACATCCATTGAGCAACGATAGTGCTGGCCACAATACGGCGACACTCTTTATCATTCACGCACTTCGCAAGAGTACCCTAATTATCCCCAGCCTTCTCTCGCCTGGCCGAAGCGACCCAGCAGTACAATTTTAATGTACATATCAAACCCTTAGTAAATCCCTACCCGTGGCGCAGACGTACCACAGACCAGGCTTTCGTTATTGACTATTGCTTCAGCCGAAAGCTCGCGTGTAGGACGGCTCCATGCCATCGGTACTTATGCGGACCAGGACATCTGCATTGCAGTGGGCCTCCGCGAATGTTGCGTCGTCCTCTCGGCCCTCTGCCGCAAAGCAACCTGCCAGGATGGCGGATGTTGGGCTGAGCATGTTGCGTAAGTCGCGCAGGATTGCATTTACCGGGCGGTTGTCGTCGAGCATTTCGAGTCCGTCGATTACGACTACGACGTCCTTTAGTACTGCCCTGTTCCACGTTTGGTCGCCGAGCAACCAGCTCGTTAAAAGGTCCATGGTCATGTTGTCTTCGGCAAAGATGCCCAGGTTGCGCTGCTTGAGGCGCATCGTTGCGCGAATCGCCTCGACCTGTCGTTCCTCAGGATCCTCTGACACCTTGTCATCCATCTCGGCGCGAATAAGCCGGGCGATCGCGTCCTCTTCACGCTCCCAAATCGGCATGTAGAGCACGGCGCACCGCTCACTCAGTCGTAGCACCGCGTGTGCCAGCACGTTCGAGACATCTTCATGCGCGCCGCCAATCACGCTGAGCTTGCCCAACCCAACGCCGCCACCTAGGGCGTCATCGACCGACATACCGCTTTTCAACACACAAGGAGTTTCAAAAAGCGACGTCTCCATACGGCGATCGAGCCCAGAAACCAGTCGATTGCGAAACCCGCTGAGGTCAAAAACCTCGTCATCACGCTCTTTGCGATTCCCACTACGCTGATTCGCGGGCGTCGGCGGCATCACGCCTGATGGGCCCAGCATCTCGCCCAAACTCACAGAACGGCCAATTCGGTCGTCCCTGGAGTCCATCTTTAGCGTCATCGCAACCCTCCTAACGCCTACCACGCTTGCCAGTAGCCTTAAAATTCCAAATCGGCTTGAGTCGGTGAATAACATCAACCGTCGGGTCCATGAGTCTCAGTACATCATCCGCAGGCTTATACGCTTCGGGCGACTCATCGAGCGTCGTCTCGCATGCACTCGGACAGTAGATGCCGGCATCGCGCATCTCGTTAACGAACGACCTGGTGTCGAGCGTTTGGAACGCTTTGGCGCGGCTCATCGCGCGACCCGTCCCGTGCGGCGCCGAACAGTTCCAGTCCTCGTTTCCCTTGCCGCGTGCAATAACGGCACCGTCGCGCATGTTGAACGGAATCAGCACCATCTCGCCCGCATGAGCGCTAATAGCGCCCTTGCGAATCATGCCGCCTTCCGAGATGTAGTTGTGCATGGTGGTAAAGCCGTCTCCGTCGAGCCGAATTCCCGTACGCTCAATAATCTGTGCGACAATCGCCTTGCGGTTCTGATTCGAGAAGCGTTGGCAGTTATGCATATCGACGAGATACTCGGCAGAAAGATCTCCCACGAGATACTTAAGCTCGTCGGGGATATCTGCCGTGCACGTCTTCTGCGCCAGCGCCTGATGATGCTCCGCCGTCTGCTTGCCCATGTTGCGCGAGCCGGTGTGCACGACCAGATATTGGCACCCATCCTCGTCCTCGTCGAGTTCAATGAAGTGATTGCCGCCGCCCAGCGTGCCCATGGAGCGCTCAACCTTGCGCTTGTCCTGAAGCCAATCGCGCGACTCCATGTCAAAGTCCGCGAGTACGCAGGCAGGATCGCGATGAAGGCTAAAGCCCGTGGGCACCGCGCGCTTCACATCGCGATTGAACTGAATGAGGTCGTCGCGCGCGATGGTTTCCGCAAGCGGCACGCAGTACATCCCGCATCCGATGTCGACCCCAACCAGGTTGGGAATCACCTTGTCGCCCAAGTTTGCCGTAAAGCCAATCACGCAGCCCTTGCCCTTATGGGCATCGGGCATGATGCGGATCTTGGCGCCTTCAAACGCCGGGCAGCTGGAAATCTCCTCGATCTGCTCCTTGGTTGAATCCTCAAGATTCTCGGCAAAGACTTTGATGTCTGCCATCGCATTTCTCCTGTTCTGATCCTTGTAAACCGGAATCGGCCCCAAGCCAATAGAGCGCATGTCACACCTGCCAGCCAAACCGCCGATTTCCGTTTAACCACCTTTCGCCCTATTCGAGCTCTTATTGCTGCGAATACTACGGTCGCGCGGACTACAATGAGTCCCAATAACGGGTCTTGTTTTGTATCTCCGGTTGGTACCCTGCCGGCGAAAGGAGACAACGTGGCGAACAGACCAAATCAAAAGCTCAGGCTTCTGTTCCTGCTTAAAACCTTGATGGAAAAGACCGACAGCACGCACGGGCTCACAACGCAGCAGATTATCGAGGAGCTCGCCTATCACGACCTTGAGGCAGAGCGAAAGGCCATCTATCGTGATCTGCAAACGCTTCGCGACTTTGGGCTCAACATCAACCAGCGCGGTGGCAGGGAATGGGCCCTGGTCTCACGCCCGCTCGACCTGCAAGAGCTCATCATGCTTGTTGACGCCGTGCAGAGTTCGCCGTTTTTGACCGATGAGTTGACTGACCACCTCATCGGCAAGCTGCAGAGCCTCGCCAGCCTGGGCGAACGCGAGTTGATGCACAAGCGCGTCGACGTGCCTTCGCGCGTGAAGATGCAAAACTCTGATGCCCTGCTCAACATCGACTTGATTCAGCAGGCTATGCGCGAAAAACGCAAGATCCGCTTCCATTACTTCCACTACGACGCCGCCAAGCAAAAGGCCCTTAATCATGACGGAAAGACCTACGAGCTCACGCCTGTACGCCTTATCTACTCCGACGAACTCTATTACATGATCGGGTTTCGAGATAAATGGGCTAATGCCGGCTCGGGTCATCAGCCGTTCACGCCCTACCGCGTCGACCGCATGCTCGATGTTGCGGTGTCCGAGGAGCCCGCGACCAAGGATCCGCGTATCGCGGGCTATGTGCTCGAAGATCACGTTTCGCCGTCGTTTGGCGTTTACGCGGCCGACAAGACCACCGTCGTGCTGGAACTCGATGACCGCGCAATGAACCCGCTCATCGACAAGTTCGGGCTCGACGCCGTTGTGTTTGAGAACCAGGATGGGCGCTTGCTGGCGACCGTCAAAGCCCCGCTGTCTCCGCAGTTCTTTGGCTGGCTGCTGCAACTCAGCACGTTCATTAAGATCGTTCAACCTCAAAGTGCCATCGATACGTATCTTGACTATCTCGATAGCACGCGTGCGCTCTACCAGAAAGACAGGTAATACTGCCATGAACATGACCCCCAACTTTAACGTATCGTTCGAGCGCCTGAATCCCGAACAGCGCGAGGCCGTCGAATGCCTAGATGGTCCGTTGCTCGTCATTGCCGGCCCCGGCACCGGCAAGACGCAGCTGCTGAGCCTGCGCGCGGCGAACATCTTGGCCAAACGCGACGCCGCCCCTAGCAACATCCTCTGCCTCACCTATACCGAGGCGGGCGCGGAGGCCATGCGCAAGCGCCTGATTGAGCTCATCGGCCGCGACGCCTACGGCATCGAAGTCAGTACGTTCCACGGATTTGCAAGCAGCATCAGGTCGCGCTATCCCGAGTACTTCATGCGCCCTTCGACCGACACGCTTGTTACCAGCCTGCACCAGCAAGAAGTTTTTGATCGGCTGCTCAAATCGCTGCCCTTTGGTTCTCCGCTAGGCGGAGGGTCACCCGATATGCCTGCACAAAACATCGGTAAGATGATCGGCTTTGTCTCCAAAATCAAACGCAGTGGCCTGGACTACGACACGCTGAGCGCCATCGCGCAGCAGAATATCGACGCCGCTACCTGGCTCACCGAACATTCCGAGCTGCTTTCGCTCGCCTGCGAAAGGGCAAGCGCCGTGTTGGCCGAACGCTTTGAGGAAGAGGTCGAGCGTGTCTGCGCCATGGCACCCACATCGCTCACCCGCCCGATTGACTGTCCCGCCGGCACGTACGTGCCGTACATTCTTGAGTTGCGCGACACCGTTCGCCGCACCGAGCTCATCGATGAGAAGGGCAAATCCTCGGGATACACCAAGGTGCGCGATGCCTTCTTTGGAGGCAGCAACTCTCAGGGGCGCACGTTTAAGATTGTGGAGCAGAGCGAGCGACTCAAGACCGCTTGCGACGTCGCGCGTCGCTACCAGAGCGAGCTCGACCAACACCATCTCTACGATTACGACGACATGATCGGCGACTTCGTTAACGCCGTCGAGCACAACGACGCGTTGCGCCAAGTGCTCCAGGACACCTATACCTATATCCAAGTTGACGAGTTCCAGGACACCAATGGTGCCCAGATGCGCATCATCGAGCTGCTCTGCGACGGCGTTGATGCGCCCAATATCATGGCCGTCGGCGATGACGATCAAGCCATCATGCGTTTTCAGGGCGCCACGATCGAATGCGCCAACCAGTTTGCGGCCGAGTTCTCGCCCCGGAGCATCGTGCTCAAGACCAACTACCGCTCCACGCCCGCCATCGTTGAGCTTGGTCAAGCTATCGCACGGCAAATTGAATATCGCCTCAACGCCAGCTCGAATAAGTCAATCGAAGCCTTTAAGCCTCAAGGCGATCAGGTCAGCTTTAGCGAGAACGTCTACACCGGCAAAGCCGAGGAATACGCCGCCGTTGCCGCGAGCATTAGGCAGAGGATTGATGCTGGCTACCTCGATGACTGCGAAGATCCCAGCGAAGGAATTGCAGTCATCTCCGCCAAACACGCCGCATTGCGCTCGCTGATTCCCTTCCTCGTTAAGGAGAACGTGCCGTTTTCGTATCGCGAGCGGCAGAATCTCTTTGCCTCCGAGCGTATGCAGACGACTTTGGCACTGTTGCGTTGCGTTACCGCGCTTGCTCGCGGGCAAAAAGGGCTGGCAAGCAGCTATCTCCCCCAGATCATTTGCGCCACCGAGCTGGGCGGAGATCATCCGTCATCCGTGGCGTTTGCGCTCAGCGCCAAGCGAGACCAGCATGGCGACTGGATGGCCGCCATGCGCGAGAGCAATATCGCCCGCGTCAAAGAGCTGCACGACGACCTTATGCAGTGGGCGGCCGAGGCCGGCGCCTCCCCGGTCAGAGCGTTGCTCTTTAAGATTGTCAAACGCAGCCTTGGCTATTATCAGGATCATAAAAAACAGGATCCGCTGGGTGCCGCCGAATTCAATGCCGGCATCCGCGCCCTACTCGCCTTTGCCGAGGGTGAAATGGGCGACGCGCGCCGCATGGGACGCGCGCTTCGCCTGCCCGATATTGTCGACAAGCTCGATGCCGCTCAACAGTTTGGCGTGAGTATCGACGCATCGATCGACCTCGGCACGCCGGGAGCTGTTCGCCTCACCAGCGCCCATAGCTCTAAGGGCCTGGAATTCGACTGCGTCTACCTTCTCGATGCCGACGACTCCACTTGGCACAAAGGCGCCGGCGGAATGAGCTTGTACCCGTCCAACCTGCTTATTCGCGATGAAAAGGATGATGACGACGCGCGCCGCCTGTTGTTTGTCGCCATCACGCGCGCTAAACGACACCTCGAGCTGTGCCGCGCCGGCGGATCGGCGCTGCAGGAGCTCACGGGGCTTATCGACTCTTGCGAAGTTTCTGCTGAGACAGACCAGCTCAGCGTTGCAATCGAAACCGAGTGGCGCGACAACTACGTGCTCGATACGCCCGAGCTCCGCGCGCTTCTGGAACCTCATACCGACGTGAAGTTTCTTTCTGCCACAGCGCTCAACAACTTTGTGACGTACGAGCCTGGATGCGCAAATAGTCTGCACTTCCCTGAGAAGCAGATTGTGCGCCTGCCCACGGCGCCCACGATCCAAACCGAATTCGGCACCATCGTTCACGCGATGTTCGAGGAGATCGTTAATAGAATGGCAGCCGATGGCGAGGCGGCGATTGAGACAATTGAGGCCGAGTATCGTCAGCAGATTTCGTGGCTCGATTATGCCCCCGAGGACGTCCATCGCTATTCGGAGCGCTTCGAACGCATTTGTCGTGCATTCGTCCCCTGGCTTGTCGAGCACGTGCATGGCTATCGCTGCGTCACGGAGGCGAATATGCAGTGCCTGACCACCGAAGGAACTCCGCTCTTTGGTTTTCTCGACCTGCTCCTCGTTGACGATGCAGCTAAAACGGTAAAGATCGTTGACTACAAGACTGGCTTTGGCAAAGAAGTCCCTGCAGGCTACCATCGTCAGCTCAAGTTTTACAAACTGCTGGTCGAAGCGTCACCCGAGTTTTATGGCTACACCGTCACTTCCATGGGCGACTACTATGTAGAACCCGACAAGACAACGGGCGAGCTCCGCCCGCCGTTCGCGACAACCGCCAACGCCGACGACATTGCCGAGCTCGAACAACTCATCGATGCCGTATGGTCGCGCATTGAACACGGCGCTTGGGATACCAGCGCTTTTGAGCAGAGCGATGCCCATGAGCTTGCCATCGAGGAGCAGAAGGGCTGCCGCAAAAAAGCCGATAAAACCGAGGTCATGCAGCGCGCCTACGAGCACTGGCTAGTCGAGAACCCCGGAATGTGACAAAGTGGCGGTCCCTTTGCCACATTATTCGATGACGGTGCGGGAGTTTTGCTTATGCATGGTGGCGAGCATGTGTTTGGGGACGGCGTGGACCATGCAGCTGCCGATAGTCGCGCTCGCGGCGGCCTTGGCCGCGTCACTGCCGTTTTTGGTCGCGTAGCTGTGGCGGAAACGCTTGAGCATGGCGATGTCGTTGCCGCCGTCGCCGTAAACCGCGACCTCGTCCTCGGCAATGCCGTAGTAGCCCGCCAGCCAGGCCACACTCTCGCCCTTGTTACACGCCACGTCCGTGATCTCGAACATCACCGGATCGAACGGCGCGTTGACCACGCGGTCCGAGCGCTCGGCCAAATACGCCTTAAGGTCGCGCTCCAGCTCGGGCGAGGTCACGCGACAATTGATCTTGCATACGTCATGGCGCAGGATGTCACCGATCGACTGGTCGAAATATTGCTCCTCGTGATACCCCCCACGTGCACGCATGCCGCGCATCACGATGCGCTTGATAGGACTGTCCTTTTTAAAGCCCGCCTGGTGCATCTCGAACGATCCGCTCGAGAACATGCCATCGGGCGTGGAGCAGTCGAAGCAAATGTCCGGGAACGCCTTGAGCAGCTCCTCGGTAACCTGCGGGTCGATGGTCCAGGTCTTGAGCACCTCGCCATGGCTGTTGCGTACGATGGACCCATTGGAGCAGCAGGCGTCAAGCGCCAGGCCCGTAAAGCCATGCTCGCCGATCGGCAGCGTCGAGCGCCCGGTCGCGGGAACCACATGCAGGCCAGTTTCGGTCAGCTCGCGAATGGCACGGCGGATGGTCCCGTCTGCCTCGTGCAGGGCGTTCAGCAGCGTTCCGTCTAAGTCGCTCGCAAACATCTTGATCATGGGCATGCCTCTCCTTCGTCTGCACGATATTGTAGACGAGAACGGGCGCGCCCCAAGAGAGGCACGCCCGTCAGGCGAAAGATTGTCCTACACCGCGGCGGGGCCGTGTTCGCCGGTGCGGATGCGGATAACTTCCTCGACCGGCTCGACCCAAATCTTGCCGTCTCCAACGGCGCCGGTGCGGGCGGCGTTGCAGATGATGTCGACAATTCCGTCGACATGCTCATCGGCGCAGATAAGGGTGAACTGTACCTTAGGGATCGTGTTGACAAGCAACTCGTTGCCGCGCACGTATTCCTTCCAGCCATGCTGCGCGCCGCAGCCCTGCACCTGGTTAATAGTCATGCCACGAACATCGGCAGCAAACAGCGCATCTTTAAGAACCTCGAGCTTTTCCTGGCGCACGATAGCCGTAATCTTCTTCATAGTGAATTCCTCTCAATAATCAACGTATCCCTTTGCATGAGACGCGGGTTTCCCAGGTGCCGCAAACCAACCTCAGAAATCAATTTTATTATGTAATGGCTTAGTGTTATTGAAGACTTACTTACTCACTGTAATCATGTTAGCACACCGACCAAGGGTTTCTATGAGTCCTTATTTGTTTGTCCGTGCTAGATATTTGACGGTGACTTTGATGGGACTTTCATCTTGGTGTCGAACTCCACGACTCTGTCATCACCTTTAAGCCACTTGCAACCACAGGATAACAATAGTCGCTGTCATCACGAGCAAACCGCTTGCGTCCACCCTTTGGCAATAGTCGCTGTCGTCACGAGCAAGCCGCTTGCGACTACCCACGCGGAGTTAAACAATAATTGCAAACTGAAGCTGCAAATCCACCCGACAAGGCTCTTTTATAAAACCCATTGTTTAGACGACCAGCAATCTCATCAGGCTCTCACCTTGAATAGTTTCCCAGCCAATCTGCGTGACTGCCTCCGACAGCTGTCTATCATGCGTAACCAACAGTAACGCGCCAGAGAAACCGCTCAGCATCTCCTGCAGCGCCTCAATAGAACCCACATCAAGATGATTCGTCGGCTCGTCGAGTACGAGGAGGTTGGGATTCGTAACAAGCTGTTCAGCAAGCATGAGTTTGCGGAGTTCGCCAGGACTCAAATCGTCGCCATCGAGCAGTTTGTCAGGGTCGGAGTTCAACCGCGCCACGATGGAGAGGATGCGACCTTTCGTCTCCTGGTCCTGGTCTCGGAGATGCCTCAGTGCTCGCTCGCGTTCCTCTGGCCCGACGTCCTGGGGAACGTACGCAACTTTGACATTATCAGGAACAGATTCGATGACGCTTCGCACCACCAGGCTCTTTCCCGTTCCGTTCGCACCGGTCAACACCACGTGATCCGTTGGCGAGATCCAGAGCTCCGGCACGTCTATCGAGAACTCGCCAGCAGACAGTCGCGACGCCTCCAAGTGCGCCACGCAGCTTGAGCGCGCAGCGACGCCGAACTCGCCGATGCGATGGTCGTATCTTTTCGAGACGGTTTTCTCAGAAAGCTCTGCCTCGGCCTTTGCGAGCCGCCCGCTCATTTTGGACGAGAGCTTTCCCGCTACGCCGTCCTTTCCAGATACTATGGCGCGTCCGATCTTCTCCCGAGCGTCGCTGTCTTTTTTGCTCAAGCCGCGCTTGCTTCGCTTGCCCTTCTGACGCGCCGCCTCTTCGCTCCTGCGCTGGGCTTCTGCCTTCAGGCGCTTAGCTTCACGAGAGGCTTGCTCGCGATCCCTCATCGCAGAGGCGCGTTCGCTCGCCGCCTGGTCGCTTGCCTTTGAGTACCCGCCGGGGCGCATGGTCCAACGTGCGCCCTCGCACATGAGGCTCTGGCCCACAAGGCCATCGAGCAGGTCTCTATCGTGCGAGATGAGGATGCCGATGCCGCTGAAGGAGGCCAGCGCCTCCTTCACGATGTCGCGCGTGGCGGCATCGAGGTCGTTGGTCGGCTCATCCATGATGAGGACATCTGGTTGTGCATAGAGGGCGCACGCGATCTGGAACCGCTTCTGCTGACCGCCCGAGAGCGTGTCGTAGCGCCAGAACCAGTCGTCTTCGATGCGGAGCAGTGCCCTTGCCCGTTGCGCCTCCTTGCCCCAATCCGATGCGAGATCAAAGAGCTTGTCTGGCTCTTGGGTCGAGTCTTGCTCGCAATACGACGCGAACAGATTCGGGCTCACCGTCCCGGAATCGGGTGTAATAACGCGGGCGGCGATACGGGCGAGCGTGCTCTTCCCGCATCCGTTGTCGCCGATGATGCCCGTCCATCCCGATGGGAACGTGGCGCTGACGTCTTCGATGGCTGGCGATGCCGTACCGGGGTAGGTATAGCTGATGTGAGTGAGATTCAGTTGCATGGCGAGCTCCTTTGAGAGGAGGTCGCGCAGGGGTCAGGCACGCGATGTATGGATTTGGAACGAGAAGGCACTGAAGCGATGCGGCACCCTGAAGCGCGACCGGATGTACAGAATGGTCGTATGGGGTACCCGAAACGGGCATTGCTAGTTCTTCATCTAACCTGACCTAACTCGAAGCGGCGCTTGCCAAAGGCCCCGCTGGATGATTGATATCTAGGATTATAGCATGGTAATCAGGTGGCAACTCGCCGGCGCGCCCTTGGCTCGTCGCTTCACCCAAGTGCTGATTGGTGCTGAGAGCGGAGAGACTGCGTGGCACTGCTCCCTCTAGCTGGCGCCTGATGCTGGAAAGCATCGCGCAGAAACGCCCGCCCTTCCCGCAACCCGCCAGAGCATGGCCGAAGGCGGCGGTTGGCACTGCAGCCTCCTCCCATGTTATCTTTATTGAAGATAATTAAGAAGGTGGTGCACGATGTGCAGAACATACCCGGGAAAGGAAACGAAACACAGAACCAACTCATAACAGCGACGCAGCAGCCCTCGAGTCCCGTGGCCCTGAGCGCAGACGTTGAGATGCTGCTCGAGCGCTTTTTAGTCGAGGCCGAGCTGGCCGAGACCACGAAGGAGACCTACCGCAGGACCCTGAGGGGCTTCTTCGCGTGGAAGGAGGAGCGAGGGATCGCAGACCTCGCCAGGGGAGACATTCTCGCCTACAAGCAGGACATGCTGGCGCGGGTGCGGCCCTCGACGGCGAGCACCTACCTCACCGCGGTCAAGAGCCTGTTCAAATGGCTCGAGTCCGTGAGAGCCTACCCGAACGTGGCCGCGGACATAAAGACGGTCAAGCTAGTGGGCAACATCCACCGCAAGGACGCGCTGACGCCGGCGCAGGCCAAGCGCGTGCTCCAGGTGCTGAAGGGCGACACGCTGCAGGCCAAGCGCGACTTCGCGCTGGTGAACCTGCTCATCAGAGTCGGCTTACGCTCGGTGGAGGTCACGCGAGGCCGTCTGGGTGATTTGCGCAACAGGGGCGATCAGACGATTCTGCTCGTCCAGGGCAAGGGCAGGGTCGAGAAGGACGCGCTCGTGGTGCTGACCGATGCGACTCTAGGACCCATTTACGACTACCTGGCAGCGCGCAGGTGCGAGGGGCGCGAGGTCGTCGGGGAGGACTCGCCGCTGTTCGCCAGCCTCTCCAACAAAACATATGGGAAGCCGCTGTCCACGCGCAGCATACGGCAGATTGCGAAGGAGGCCCTGCGCGCGGCGGGGCTCGACAGACACTATGACCCAATCCGAGGGCACTAAAAAGATAGGAGCCCCCGCTCGTGACCGCGGGTCGGGGCTGCGACAATGATGTTGAAGTGCCATAGGCGCAGCCGCGC
>NZ_JBQHQF010000013.1:0-68037 GCF_052067635.1 Collinsella sp. HCP3S3_E5
GCGTAAAGAAAACGCGTAAGCGTTTTTAGCCCGCGGGCGAGGACGCCGGCAGGCGGCCGAAGCCGGTGCGGATTTGCGAAGCAAATACGCGGATTCTCCGCGCAAAGCCTCGACCCTATATAGATGCGATGCCGATCGGATGACAGCCGGCAACGCCCTGCGCCAGCGTCATCCCCGCACCGCGGAGAATCGAACTCTATGCAGGGCGCGGGCGTAAAGAAAACGCGTAAGCGTTTTTAGCCCGCGGGCGAGGACGCCGGCAGGCGGCCGAAGCCGGTGCGGATTTGCGAAGCAAATACGCGGATTCTCCGCGCAAAGCCTCTACAAGGTGGAGTAGTCAATTTGGGACGGGGCTATTTTAGCTACTCCTATAAGCCAGTCGATATTAGTTCCGGTCCCCAATAATTCGTCGACAGTCAAAGGGCAGCTAAAATAGCCCCGTCCCAAATTGACTGCTCACGTTGACGCCTCAAGCGGAAGTTGCATCCCAGAATCTACGCTCAGACTGGGACGTAGTTTCCGGATGGCGCCTCAAGCGGAAAGTCCATCCCGGAATCGCCCCCCAGAACGGGACGTGCTTTCCGCCAGCCGCCCCGTCCTACTCAACTCCAAAACCCATGCGCTCGCCATCTCAAAACTGGGTAGAAGAAGGCCAAAACGAAACAGTAGGAGGTCAACATGACGGCAGAAGATAAGGCAAAGAACGCCGGCAAGGTCGCGCTCGTTTTGGAGGGCGGCAGCTTCCGCGGGCAATTTACCGCGGGCGTGCTTGACGTCCTCATGGAAGCCGGCGTCGAGATTCCGGCAGTATATGGCGTATCGGCCGGCGCCCTCAACGGCGTGAACTACAAGTCGCACCAGATCGGCCGTGCCAACCGCATCAACCTGACTTTCTGCAACGACAACCGCTTCATGGGTGCCGCATCGTTTGCGTCCACGGGCTCCATCGTGGGTTACGACTTCATCTTCAACGATGTCCAGGACCGCTTGGATCCCTTTGATAACGAGGCATTCGACGCGAGCCCCATCGAGATGTACGCCGTCGCGACGGACATGCTCTTTGGAACCGCTGCATACCTGCCGGTCAAAAGCGCCGTGCTCGACCTCGATGCCGTGCGCGCCTCGACGTCGCTGCCGCTGGTGACGCCGCCGGTCGAGATCGACGGGCACAAATACGTCGACGGCGGCGTAGCCGATTCGGTCCCCATCGAGCACGTGCTGGAGGAGGCCGGCTTCGATCGCGCGGTTGTCATTGTCACGCAGGACCGCTCGTACGAGAAAAAGCCCTACGAGTTTATGCCTGCCGCACGCGCCCGCTATGCCGACTACCCCTATCTGCTCGAGGCTATTGAGACGCGCCACGACCGCTATAACATCCAGCGCATGCATCTGTGGAAGTATGAGCGCGAGGGCCGCGCGCTGGTCGTTGCCCCGCAAAAGCCTGTCGAGGTCGGTCACGTCGAGCACGATCCGGCAAAGCTTCTCGACCTGTATATTCAGGGTCGTCAGGAGGCAAAGCGTCTGCTGAGTGATATCGAGGCATTTGTCGAGCGCTAGCGTCGCGACATCATTACCGATGGACGACATGTGCAGAAAGTCTGGTCAGAGCCAAAATACCTGTTGACTCGGGCGACGGGCGGGGTAATATGGACGGGTTACTTGCAGAGCCCCGTGAATCTCTGTAACAACACGTACTGTACATGGAGGAGTCTAAGTGATTTCGAAATCGACTCACTACGCCAAGCAGGGCGAGGTCCAGCGCAACTGGGTTCTCGTCGACGCCGATGGTGCTGTCCTGGGCCGTCTTGCCACCCAAATCGCAATGATCCTGCGCGGTAAGAACAAGCCCCAGTTCACGCCCAACAGCGACTGCGGCGACTTCGTTGTCGTCATCAACGCCGATAAGGTCCAGCTTACCGGTAACAAGGCCGACACGAAGACCTATTATCGCCACAGCGGCTACAACGGCGGCCTCAAGGCTGAGAGCTTCCACCAGGCTATGGAGAAGCACCCGGAGAAGGTCATCGAGCGCGCCGTTCGCGGCATGCTGCCCAAGACCACCCTCGGCCGTGCCCAGATGACCAAGCTTAAGGTCTACGCTGGTGCCGAGCATCCGCATGCTGCCCAGAACCCCACGAAGATTGAGCTGGAGGCTTAAAGATGGCTGAGAACACCGTTGTCTACCAGGGTACCGGCCGTCGTAAGAACGCCGTCGCCCGCGTCCGTCTCGTCCCCGGCACCGGCAAGGTGACTATCAACAAGCGTGACGCCGAGCAGTATTTCGGCCGTCATCAGCTCGTTGAGAACGCCCTTGCTCCCTTCAAGGTGACCGATACCGCCGGTCAGTTCGACGTTATCGCTCTGTGCGATGGCGGCGGCATCTCCGGTCAGTCCGGCGCTCTGCGCCTGGGCATCGCTCGCGCTCTTCTGAACGCTGGCGACTACCGTGCTGACCTCAAGAAGGCCGGTTTCCTTACGCGCGATGCTCGCGTGGTCGAGCGCAAGAAGTACGGCCTCAAGAAGGCCCGCCGCGCTCCCCAGTTCTCCAAGCGTTAAGGTTTTTCTCCTTACGAGATACAATGTACAAGCGGGGCCTGCCGATTGCTCGGCGGGTCCCGCTTTTCTTTTTCGACTAGGGTGGGCGACTGCGTTTTGCCCACTTGGGAAGGAGCGATCCTATGCCCCAGAACATCTTCGGTACCGATGGCGTCCGTGGCGTCGCCAACGCCGACCTCTCGTGCGACCTCGCGTTTCGCCTTGGCCGTGCGGCGACCAAGTTCCTTGGTCCGGACATTTGCGTTGGCCGCGATACACGTCTTTCGGGCACCATGCTCGAGAGCGCTCTGACCGCTGGCATTATGGCCGAGGGCGGTCGCCCGCACTGCTGCGGCGTTATCCCTACGCCGGCCGTGGCGCTGCTCACCGTCCAAAACGACCTCGACGGCGGCATCGTCATCTCCGCTTCGCACAATCCGCCGGAGTTTAACGGCATCAAGTTCTTTAGCCGCAAGGGCATGAAGCTTCCCGATGCTGTTGAAGAAGAGATCAGCGCCTGGGTCATGTCCGAGGAGGCCATGGCTGCCGACACGCTGCCGACCGGCGCCGGTGTGGGCCACATCATCAAGATGAAGGACGCTCGCAAGGCATACGTCGACCACGCTATCAGCACCCTCGACGGCCTTAAGCTCGACGGCCTGGTCGTTGCCGTTGACTGCGGTCACGGTGCTTCCTGCCAGACCACGCCTGCCGCGCTTCAGCGTCTGGGCGCCACGGTCCACGCCATCAATACCGACTACTGTGGCACCGACATCAATGTCGAGTGCGGCTCCACTCATCTTGAGCCCCTGCGCGAGCTCGTGCTGCGCACCCACGCCGACATCGGCCTGGCCCACGACGGTGACGCCGATCGCGTGCTGTTCGTGGACAGCGAGGGCAACGAGATCGATGGTGATTACATCCTGGCCATCTGCGGCTCTGATCTCGCCGCTCGCGGCAAGCTCGCCAACTCCGAGATCGTCTCGACCGTTATGTGCAACTTGGGCTTTTCCATCGCTATGAAGGAACAGGGCTTTGAGATGGTGCAGACCGCCGTGGGCGACCGCTACGTGCTGGAGCGCATGCTCGCGGACGGCGCCGTTATCGGCGGAGAGCAGTCCGGCCACATCATCTTCCTGGAGCACAACACCACCGGCGATGGCCTGGTGACGGCGCTGCAGCTGCTGGCCGTGCTCAAGCGCACTGGCCGCACCCTCACCGACCTTGCCGGCATCATGAAGAAGTACCCGCAGGCGCTCGTCAACGTGCATTCCGACAACAAGGCCGGTCTGGACGATTGCCAGCCCATTTGGGACGCTGTCGCTGCCGCCGAGAAGGAGCTTAACGGTCGCGGCCGCATTCTGGTGCGCCCGAGCGGTACCGAGCCGCTGGTTCGCGTGATGGCCGAGGCCGAGACGCACGAGCTGACTCAGCGCGTCGTTGACGATATCGTCGAGGTTGTCAAGCGCGAACTTCCCTAATGGTCAAAAACCAATGCCAAGTGGTAAACTAGAAAACTGGTTTTGATTATTGGTATGTCCAAGGGGGAGCATGTTCACTAAAGTCCTAAGGTCTTTTGGTATGCGTGGTCGAGTCCTTACGCTGGATGCTCCCATCTCGGGCGATGTCATTCCGCTTTCCGAGGTTAACGACCAGACGTTTGCCACTGGCCTTTTGGGCCAAGGCGTTGCCATTCGGCCTACGGGCACGCGCGTGATTGCACCTGCGGATGCCAAGATCGAGGCGATTTTTCCAACGGGACACGCCGTTGCGCTCAACACGGTCGATGGCTTGGATGTTTTAATCCACGTTGGACTCGATACCGTTCAGCTCGAGGGCAAACACTTTACCGTGCATGCACAGGTGGGCGATATCGTCCATAAGGGCGATGTGCTTATCGAGTTTGAACGCGAGGCAATCGAGGCCGAGGGCTACGATGTGACGGTTCCCATTTTGGTGTGCAACTCTGTTGAGTTCTCGAGCATCAAGGGCTCCGTCGGCGAGCATGTCGAGGAGATGGATCAGCTCATCGTCGCTCGCGAGCGCTAACTCGTTCGCTTGCCCTTTGGCCTACAATTCAAACACGTTTACGGAGGGCGCCCTTGAAAGAGGGCGCCCTTCGTGGCAAGATGAAAAATGTCCGAGGCTAAAAGGCTTCGGGTCACCGTGGACGGGCAGGGGCCTCGACGCGGCTAGACACGAGATACATACATTACGCGACCTCGCCCTGGTGGCCGCACACGTTGGTTGCGGCCGACGCAGGCCGCGGGCAAGTGCTCGTAAGGGGAGCCTTGCCTCTCTTCTACGAGAAAGGATGCGTAATGAAGATCATTAAAGCTAAAGACTACGAGGATATGAGCCGCAAGGCCGCCAATATCATCTCGGCGCAGGTTATCCTTAAGCCCGATTGCGTGCTCGGTCTTGCCACCGGCTCCACTCCGATTGGCGCCTACAAGCAGCTCGCCGATTGGTACAAGAAGGGCGATATTGACTTCTCCGAGGTCAGCACCTATAACCTGGACGAGTATCGCGGCCTTTCGCACGATGATCCCCAGAGCTATCACTACTTCATGCGCGAGAACTTCTTCGATCACATCAACGTCGATCTGAATAACACGCACGTGCCCGATGGCTCCAACCCCGATGCCGCCGCTGCCTGCTCCGAGTACGATAAGCTCGTCGCTGCCGCCGGTTACCCGGATCTGCAGCTGCTCGGCATTGGTAATAACGGTCATATTGGCTTCAACGAGCCCGATGACCACTTCTCCAAGGGTACGCACTGCGTCGACCTCACCGAGAGCACCATTCAGGCCAACAGCCGCCTGTTCGATAGCATCGACGACGTTCCCCGCCAGGCTTACACCATGGGTACCCAGACCATCATGTATGCCCGCATGATCCTGGTCGTCGCCAACGGCGAGGCCAAGGCTCAGGCTGTTCACGATATGTGCTATGGCCCGGTTACGCCCGAGTGCCCGGCTTCGATCCTGCAGCTGCACACCAACTGCGTCGTCGTTGCCGACGAGGCTGCCCTTTCGCTCTGCGAGTAGTACAATCCGAGCGATTTGTTATTACTTTGTTACAGGCTCCCGTTCTGCGGGGGCCTTTTTTATTATGCATATGCGGGATGGCGGCTAGCTTATAGACTCATGGGCCCTTATGCTGCATCCGTCCGCAATATCTGCCAGCGGAATCAGAATGAGCGCGGGCTTTATGGTGTGCATAACATTAGCTTGCCAAAAGCTTGACGGTGGTGCCTCGTATAGTGTGATGCATTCTCTAGCATATTCTATTCAAATATGCTACTAATGAGTCGCAAACGGTAGCAGCGCGTAGGCGAGTTGCGCAACAAAATATTACAAGCCCCATTGCGTTACACTGCCAAATGAGTGGGACATGCTGGCAAGCGCATTGACCTGCGCAAAGACCGGTTGGTTGGGGGAAAAGTTTCAATCGGCGCTCGCTGAACAAAAACTTGCCAAATGCGAACCGAAAGACAACCTAAAACTCTGCGTCGTTCGATTTACGGGATGGCTTGGGCTGTCTTGCGATTACGGTGTCCATGTGGCCGAGGTAAGGAGCGAGCATGATGAACGGGCTGAACGATACGGACGATCTCGAATTGGCGCCATTGGGCACAGGTTATATGGTCCGACGTGATCGCCTGATGAGCGAGTTGATTGTCAAGGGCCGCAAGGCGGGCATTGTGTTGCTCTATGCACCAGATGGGTTTGGGAAAACATCGATATTGCTTCAGTACACTCAGGAAGTCAAAAGCGACCCGACGCGCGGTCTGGTACGAATCATCGAGGCTGACCGCGCGATTGCCCGCGAGGTGTTTATGCAGCTCGAAGTGGTCACAGATGAACTTGAGGACAAACCGCGATCGTTGATTGCGATTGATAACGTCCCCAACCTCGATCAGCAAGATACCGAGGAGCTTATCGATCGAATTCGAGGCCTGCGCACTATGGGGATCGGGGTCTTTGTCACCTGCCGCCCCTCAAATCGCCAGTTGATTCGCGGGCTGGGTGACTCGGTCAAGATCAATGCGCAGATGCTCAAGGTGCATGCCTATGAGTATTCGGCTTGGGCATCGGCGTTCTCGATTAGCACGTCGCTCGATTTTTACCAGCTCACACAGGGTGTTCCCGAGTTGGTTTCGGCTATGCAGACGGGGCTGTACGGAGAGGGCGACGTTGCCAGCTTGCTCGAAAACGAGATTGTCAACGTGTACGGTGCGGCACTTGCCGATATGGCATCAATCGATAACGGCGCCCTATTTAACGTGGCGTGCGTGATGGCCCTGATGGGCGAGGGCAAGATTGCGGAACTTGAGGCATGCGGTGTCAGGCTCTCCATGATCGATCAGTCCTATCTTGTTCGTGATTATCCGATTTTTGGTGTCGATCCGGTCGACCGAAGCTTTACGTGTATGGGCACCGAGGATAACGCGCGCCTGAGATTACGAAAAATGGTTGCGGAAATTCGTCCAGAGCTCGTTATGCGCGCGGCACGCATTCTGCTCAAGGCGGGCCGATGCGATGCTGCGATGGATTTGGCAGATGCCTTTTTGGATCGCGACGCCGTCCTTGAGCTTGCTGGACAGTATGGTGTCGATTTGGCTCTGACTGGGCATGGAGGGGATGTCTGTCGCGCGGTACTGAGGACGACGGATGCAGACAAGCCCGCGTTGGAGCCGACGCCCACCGAGGCACTTGGTGTCTATTTGGCGGCGGTAAGCGTTTCGAATACTAAACTGGCCCGGTATATGGCCTCGATTGTCGAACATGCGAGCGCACAGTCGGTCCGCGAGATTGATTTGGTTTCTTGGAAAGTCGCCCAGGTGCTTACGGTCGTCTGTTATGGAGATTGCGAGCTTGGGCTTCCAGCCAATCCTGCGCTTCCAAAAAATGAGGCATCTTGTACTGCGCTCGATATGCTGTCGGCGCATATCGAGGTTAAGAGCCGGCTGACCGAACAGGCGAAAGACGGCGCAGCACTTTCGGGACTCAAGGCGAACAAGGTATATGATTGCGAACTCGATATTGCAGAGATTCTCATACGGGCAGATCGGATGTTGGTGGAGCTCTTTGATGGGTCCTTTATGGGAATCGATGAGCGTGACGACGAGATGTCTCGAACACGGGAGGCACTCGATGCTCGTGGGCTTAAGGCACCGGCTGTCTGGGTGCGTATGGTGCTGGCGGCACGGCGTCTGCTTGCAGGCCTGCCAATGACTGACGATACGGCGTTTAATGAGCTCGATCGCTTTGCCGTGCGCGTGCGTGACAATCAAATCCAGCTGTTTGGCCTGCTACTCGAAGGCTGGCAGGCGCTCGCCGAGGGGCGCCCGGTCAACGCGAAGTTCCGCGCGGTCCAGGTGCTCAAGCTTGCTGACGAGTCGATCGCATACATGCGCGACAACGCGTTGCTGTTGGAGCGTGCATCAAGCCTTCGCAATACGTCGATGGTGTCGGTACGAGAAGAGGCAGAGCTGCTCGACCTAAGTCGGACACAAGTCGGCGGCGCGGAGGCTTGGGTCGTAGCGCTGCATTTGGCGTCTGCGGGCCGTGACAGCGATCTTGCCGCCTGGATGTCTATGAATCGTTCTGGGATTCTGGAGCCAGCGTATCGGCTGTTTGCACGCCTTGCGATGCATTGCCTGGGCGAGCCTGCTGCCAAGATTCGAAAGAAGCTCCCGGTGCGTGAGCTATCGCGATATTCGCTGCGCGACGATTTGGAGGGAGAGAGCGAGCGGCTGTTCCAGGTCGGCGAGGTCGAACCCGTCGACGCTATCGATCATATCGAGATTCGCATGTTTGGCGCGTTTCGTGCCGAGCGCGACGGATTTCCCATCACAGACAAGATGTGGCGTCGTAAGAAAGCGGCAACGCTTGCCGAGCGGCTTGCGTTGGGTATCGATTCGTTTGTCGATCGCGAGACCTTGGCTATGGAACTGTGGCCACATGCCGAGTACAGTAGCGCCCGTAACAACTTGTATTCGACTGTGTCACGCTTACGATCCGCTTTGGGACCCACGCCAGATGGCAAGTCGTGCGTCCTGATCCAAAACGACTGCCTTGGCCTCAACAGGGATTACGTTAAGACCGATGTGAAGCTATTTGAGCAGATAAGCCGCGAAATTTTGGGTAATCGCACAAGAGTGCGTGGGCCTCACCTGGTCGAGCTGTGTCTTAAGATCGAACAGCTCTATACCGGACCGCTGTATATCCCCAACGGTTGCAATCCGACGTACTTTTTGCGCATGCGCCGCATCATGCAGTCGAAGTTTATCGACTGCATGATTGTGGGAGCAAGCGCTGCCTTGGAAGAAAACGACCTGCAGTCGGCAATCTGGCTGGTAGAAGCGGGGCTACGTCAGGAGACCGCACGCGAGGACATGGTGCGATGCGCCATGCGCGTGTACGGAGCGGCGGGGAGACGCCGCGATATCGTCGAGCTCTATAGCGGGCATATCCATCATCTTAAGGAACAGGTCGCAGGCGTTCCCGAGCCCGAGACCAAGCGTCTCTACGAGCGTCTGGTCGAAAGCAGGGTCAACCGACCGTTCATTGAGCGATAAAAAACGGGCGCCCGCATCATTCGGACGCCCGCAGGCTTGCTCTGTGTGAACCGATCGGCCCTTAGACGAGCTTGATCTTCTCGATATCCTTGCGCGAGGACTCTCGATACAGCGAGAACTTGCGACCGATAACCTGAACGACGTCGGCGTGGCAGCGCTCGGCGAGTTCCTCGGCGGCCTCGCGGGCAGAAAGGCTGGAGCCGTCCAGCACGGAGCACTTAACGAGCTCGTGCTTTTCCAGGTAGGCGGCCGTCTGCTCGACGGTACCCTCGTTGACATCGGACTTACCGATGATGATGGCGGGGTTGAGGTGATGGGCCATGCTGCGAAGCTGCTTGACCTGGGCTCCTGTCAGTGCCATGGGATCTCGCTTTCTATGTATGGGGCGCCCCGCGATGGGGCCTTAATCTACGTGAGCTGTCCCACGATAGCGCAGGAACGGCGCGGTGTGGAGCGCGTTTGCCAGTTCGCAAAGAATGCGGATGCCGGGCGGGTAGACGATGCATGCTTTAGATGGGCTACGGTCGGGGCGCAGAGACCGGCTCCCAGGCGATAAACGCCCATCGGACCTTGCGGATGTGGTCGAGCATGTGACGTCCCTGCGGCACGCCCTTGGATCCCGGCTCGCCGGCATGGGGGTTCTCGATCATATGTTGGGCGATATAGTCGCGCAGACGATTGATTTTATCCTCGTTGCCATGCTCGAGCATACGGGAGAGGTCCGCCACGCCGGCCTCGAGGCTATCGAAGGTGTCACGACGGGACGATTCAAAATACGTGACCTGCGGTAGTGCACCCATCTGAATAAGGATGTTAAAGGCGTACACAAAACCATTGCTACGGGTAACCGAGGCGCCGATGGCATTCATCACGTGCAGGTCATAGTGCGGGCTGGAGTTGGCGACCATCGTGACAGCACAACGCCGCCGAGCCGTACGGTCGAGCTTGGCAAGCGCGCCTTTTAGGTCGTTCGTAGTAACCGAGCGACTCGCAAAGGCAACATCTACCGCTTTCGCGACCGGTCCAACCAAATCCCAGTCATCATTCCAAGCAAGCTCAAGCGGTGTAATGCGATCCTCGAGCCCATAGTACTCAATGCCAGCATCAAGCGTGCCCAACATAGCAGGGGAAAAATCAGCGGCAATCACGGGATGTCCAGCCTGAGCAAGCGGAATAGCAATCGACCCAGCCCCACACCCCATATCCAGCACGGATTCACCAGGCTTTAACGCCAACAGCTTCATAAAGTCCCGGGCATACGGAGCAGTCTCAAGCGGCCGAAAATGCCGAGCCCGCTTATCCCATTCAAAAGAATCATCAGCCCGCCGCCGACCAGCCTGCAAGCGCATCCATTCGCCATTCCAATCCGCAGAAAGAAGCTCAGAACGAGCATCCCCATCAGCCACGGGCCATCCCCCTTACAACAAAAAAGCGGCCCCTCCCAAAAGAAGAGCCGCAACAAGCATATATCAGAAAAAGAACCGTTCCAACGCCAAACCGCCGCACCAGCCAAGTGGTGCAGGAGCGAAGCAACTGCAACCGGGATAGAACCCAACTGAGGTCCCGTTGTGCGGGAGCCCCGGTGAGGGCAAATATATAAGGTCGCCTGCTCGGACAGTCCTGACTCGCACGGAGAGCACATTAAGTGCTCTCCGGCTCGTGCGGAACTCGCGATCGACCTTATATATTTGCCCTCACCGGGGCTCCCGCCCGAACCCTTCAGCTAGTTCTTGAGCGAGTTCAGCGGCGCCGGGAAGCGTCCACCGCGGTGGGCAAGCACGGTGCCGGCGTTGGGGTTCACCGGCATGATGGGCGCACGGCCAAACAGGCCGCCATACTCGACGCAGTCGCCCACGCCCTTGCCGATGGCGGGGATCACGCGCACGGCCGTGGTCTTATTGTTGATGACGCCGATGGCCATCTCGTCGGCGATAATGCCGGCGATGGTCTCGACCGGGGTGTCGCCGGGAATGGCGATCATGTCCAGGCCAACGGAGCACACGCAGGTCATGGCCTCGAGCTTCTCGAGCGAAAGCGCGCCGGCCTCGACGGCGGCGATCATGCCGGCGTCCTCGGACACGGGGATAAAGGCGCCCGAGAGGCCGCCCACGCTGGAGCTGGCCATGACGCCGCCTTTCTTGACGGCATCGTTGAGCATGGCGAGCGCGCAGGTCGTGCCGGGGCCACCGCAGGTGCCCACGCCGATGATCTCGAGGATGCGCGCGACGGAGTCGCCGACGGCAGGCGTAGGCGCCAGCGACAGGTCGACAATGCCCTTCTCGACACCTAGGCGACGGGCGGCCTCGCGACTCATGAGCTCGCCGGCACGGGTGATCTTAAAGGCGGTCTGCTTAATCTTTTCGGCGACTTCCATCATCGATGCGGAATCGGGCAGCTTCTCCAGGGCTGCGGCCATAACGCCGGGGCCCGAGACGCCTACGTTGATGACGGCGTCGGCCTCGCCACCGCCGTGAACGGCGCCTGCCATAAACGGGGAGTCCTCGACCATGTTGGCAAAGCAGACAAACTTGGAAGCACCGACGGAATCCTCATCTGCCGTAAGCTTGGCGGCATCGATGATGGTCTGAGCCGCCATGAGCACGGCGTCCATGTTGATGCCGGCGCGCAGGCTGGCGACGTTGACGCTGGAGCAGACGCGGCTGGTGGTAGCGAGCGCCTGGGGGATGGACTGGATGACGCGGCGGTCGGCGTCGCCGATGCCCTTCTGGACGAGTGCGGAGAAGCCGCCCAGGTAATCGATGCCGAGCGTCTCGGCCGCGCGGTCGAGGGCATGCGCGATGGGGGTGAGGTCCTCATCCTTGCAGCATGCGGCGATCTGCGCCACCGGGGTGACGGAAACGCGCTTGTTGACAATGGGGATACCGTACTCGCGCTCGAGGTTCTCGGCGGTCTCGACCAGATGCTCAGCCGTGTGCGTCACGTGGTCGTAGATCTTCGTGCACATGCGGTCGAGGTTCTCGTCGCCGCAACCCATGAGCGAAACACCCATGGTGATGGTCCTGATGTCGAGGTTCTGCTCCTCAACCATGCCGCGGGTTTCCGCGATTTCTGCGGGCGTGATCGCCATCCTTGCACTCCTATCTGCCAAAACGAGCATAGCCTTGTCTATTCTAACGTGCCGCACGTGCCAAGTGGCGCATGCGGCACGTTTTGGTGCTCGGTTGTTTCCGTTGTGTTACTGCCCAAAGACCTCTTCGGCGATACGAGCGCTTTCGGCGGCGTCCTTGGCGTAGTAGTCCGCGCCGATCTGCTTGGCGTATTCGGGGGTGAGTACGGCGCCGCCTACGATGATCTTGACGCCCGGCACCTCGGCATGAAGCAACTTGATGGTCTCCTCCATAGCGACGACCGTGGTGGTCATAAGCGCCGAGAGGCCGACGAGCTTGATGTCGCGCTCCCGTACGGTCTTGAGCACCTCCTGCGGGTCGACGTCGCGGCCTAGGTCAAAGACGGTATAGCCGTAGTTATCGAGCAGCATCTTGACGATGTTCTTACCGATGTCGTGGATGTCGCCTTTGACGGTGGCCACGCAGATTTTGCCCTTGTCGGCAATCTCGCCGGCGGGCATCAGGCGCTTGATGGTGTCAAAACCCACGCGCGCGGCCTCGGCCGAGGCCATGAGCTGCGGCAAGAAGAACTTTCCCTGGTCAAAGAGAACGCCAACCTCGTCGAGGGCGGGGATAAAGTGGTTGTTGATGAGGTCCATGGCGTCGTGGTCTGCCAGCAGACGCTCGGTCTCGGCCGCAATCTCGCCTTTGCGGCCCGAGACGACCATGCGACGAATCGGGTCGTCGTTGCCGGCGGTGCCAGCGGCGGGCACAGTGTCGGTCGATACTGTCTGAGCCGCCGCCGGGTTCGCGGCGATCTTGTACGGATCGGTCCAGCCGGCGTAGCGCTCGATGTATCCGGTTGAGCCCTCGTCCTCAACGCTCAAGACGCGATAGCTGTAGACGGTATCCATAAAGCGCTTGGAGCCCGGGTTCATAATGGGGGCGTCCAGACCCGCGCCAAAAGCGGCAGCCAAAAAGACCGAGCCCAGCAGCGGGCGGGCGGGCAGACCAAAGCTGATGTTCGACACGCCGAGTGCACATTTGACGCCCAGACGCTCCTTACACAGGGACATGGCGCGCAGGATCTGCTCGGCTTGGCGTTGATTGGTCGAGGCGGTCATGACCAGGCAGTCGATGAGGATGCGGTCCGGTCCGATGCCGTAGCGGGCGGCCTCGGCCACGATGCGCTCGGCGATGGCGAAGCGAGCCTCGGCGGTATCGGGAATGCCGCCTTCGTCGAGCGTGAGGCCGACGACGTTGGTGCCGTAATGGGCGACCAGCGGAAAGATATCATCCATGATCTGCTGTTTGCCATTGACCGAGTTGATGATGGGCTTGCCGGCGTAGCGGCGCACGGCAGCCTCGACGGCGGCGGGATCGGTGGAGTCGATCTGCAACGGCAGCAGCGTGGAACCCTGGAGCTGTTCGGTCGCCTGTTGGATGATCTTGACCTCGTCGATCTCGGGCAGGCCCACGTTGACGTCCAGGATGTCGGCGCCTTGCTCCTGCTGGCTGATGCCCTGGCTTACGACGTAGTCCAGGTCGCCGTCGCGTAGGGCCTGCTGCAGGCGCTTTTTGCCGGTGGGATTGATGCGCTCGCCGATGACGGCGATCTTGTGGCCGTCACAGGGAAGGTCAACCACGGTCTGGGCGCTCGTGACCGACATGCTGGGCTTGCGGTGGCGCGGGCTGGGCGTGTGGTTGTCGATAAGCGTGCGCAGCGCTGCCATGTGCGCCGGCGTGGTTCCGCAGCAACCGCCCACGACGCTCACGCCGTCGGCGATCATGCCGGCGACGGCCTTGGCGTATTCGGGGGCCTGGATGTCAAAGACGGTGTTACCGTCGTCGTCCACGTGGGGGAGTCCCGCGTTGGCCTGCACCATAACGGGCTTGTCGGTAACGGTGAGCATGCGTGCGGCGAGCCCTCGGAGCTCGGCCGGTCCCTGGCTGCAGTTGATGCCCAGGACGTCGGCGCCGATGGCGTCGAGCGTGATAGCGGCAACCTCGGGACTCGTGCCCAGGAAGGTGCGGCCGTCTTCCTCAAAGGTCATGGTGGCAAAGACGGGCAGCTCGGAGTTCTCGCGGCAGGCAAGGACCGCCGCCTTGATCTCGGCAAGATCTGTCATGGTCTCGATAATAAAGA
The DNA here is from genome assembly GCF_052067635.1 of Collinsella sp. HCP3S3_E5. NCBI lineage: Bacteria > Bacillati > Actinomycetota > Coriobacteriia > Coriobacteriales > Coriobacteriaceae > Collinsella > Collinsella sp. HCP3S3_E5. The sequence continues at coordinate 14,336 of NZ_JBQHQF010000013.1, forward strand.
GGTCCACACCCGCCTCGACGCCAGCGCGCACTTCCTCGGCAAAGAGGTCATAGGCCTCGTCGAAGCTGAGGGTACCCAAGGGGCGAAGCAGCGCACCGATGGGGCCGATATCGCCGGCGACGTAGCGGGCACCGGCCGCGCGGGCGCAGGCGACGGCGGCGGCAAAGACATCTGCCACGGTGGCGGCACCGTCGAGCTTGTGGGCGTTGGCGCCAAAGGTGTTGGCGGTGATCACATCGCAGCCGGCCTCGACATACTGACGCTGAATATCGGTAATGACCCGGGGCTCCTCAAAGTTGAGCAGCTCGGGCAGGGCGCCGGCCTTCATGCCGGCCGCCTGCAGCATGGTGCCCATGCCGCCGTCGAACAGCAGGTGCCCCGTGCCCTCGATGGCGGCGCGCAGGCGATCGTCCTTAATGCAAAGGTCGTCGATCGTGCGCGTCTTGTACGTGGCGCCCTTGCGGCGGGCAGCATCAACGGGCGCCGCCAGCGCGGCGCCGTCCAGATCATGAGTGATAAGCGGAGTAAACATCGGGGGCTCCTAATGGCTGGAATAGCAGGTGGTGTGGGCGGCGCGGAAGCGGCAGTGCTCGCGCATGCGGCAGATATTGCAGGTGGGGCGACTCTGGGCGTCGTGGACCTCGCCGTCAAACAGACCGATCACCGCGGTCACGCTCTTGGTGGGCATGAGCAGGCTGGTAGGTGTGACGGTAAGCCCGATGAGCCGCGTGGCGTTGAGTGCGGCCACGATTGAACGCTGAGCCGTAAGCGGGCAGTCGCCGTAGCCGGGACTGAAGCGCCAGTTACCGGCGAGTCCGTGTGCGGCGGCCGCAGCCTTGACCTGCTGGTCCATCTGCTCGACGGCGGCTTCCACATAGGCGGAGCACGCGGCATCGAGCACGGCTCCCTCTAGGGGCTGCTGGGCTCCCGTGGTGCGCAGACGACGCTCGGCGTCCATGCCGAGGGTGCATGCCATGAGCGCGGCAAAGCGGGCGTCTTTGAGATGTCGATAGATATCGCGACCGCGCAGCTCAACGTTGGTTCCAACCAGACGGATGCTGGGCTCTCCCTGCTCGTCCACGCCCATGGCATCGACGGCAAATACGCGGCGCACGCCACGGGGCTCAATGTCCAGTTCCAAACGTTCAACGACAAGCTCAATACGCTGCGACAGCTCGGGCTCAATCTGCTGGCCGCCGTAACCCAGATACCGCAGCATCTCGGCACGATCGACGCGGGGATGGTGGGCATCATCGATACGGTAGAGCGCCGGCGACGCAAGGTCGGCCGGCACTTCACCAAAAGCTGTATCGATGTGCGGTTTTTCCATTACCCCAGGCGCTCCATAATGGTTGCGGCGATCGCAGGACGATTCATAGTGTACAGGTGCAGGCCGTCGGCGCCGTGCTCCTTAAGGTCGCAAAGCTGACGGGCTGCATAATCTACACCGGCTGCCTGCAGGCTCTCGGGATCATTCTCGTACTTGGCGAGAATCTTTATGACGGGGGAGGGCAGCGACGCGCCGCACATAAAGACCATGCGGCTGATCTGCGACTTGCCCATAAACGGCATGATGCCTGCGGTAATGGGCACAGTGATACCGGCCTTGTCGGCAAGCTCGCGAAAACGGTAGAAGCACTCGTTATCAAAAAAGAGCTGGGTCACAAAGAAGCTCGCGCCGGCGTCCTGCTTTTGCTTGAGATATTCGACCGAGAGGTTGAGATTCTCACAGGCAATGTGGCCTTCGGGGTAGGCTGCGGCGCCCACGCAAAAGCCGGCGTCGACGAGCTCGGGGATGAGGTCGCGGGCGTAGGCGTAGTCCGAGGCGGGCTTGTTATCCTCGCTCGCGCCGGCGGGAAGATCGCCACGCAGGGCCAGCACATTTTCTACGCCGGCGGAGCGGTATTCGTCGATCTTGGCAGCGATATCGGCATGCGTGCGGCCAACGCAGGTGAGGTGCGCCACCGAGGGCGTATCGAATTCGCTCGTAATCATATGCGCGATGGGGGCGGTGGCGGAGCCGTTGCCCGAGCCGCCGGCCGAGCAGGTGACCGAGACAAAGCTCGGCGAAAGCTTGCACAGATTGCCAGCCACCTCGCGAGCCGTGTCGAGGGTAAGCTCGCCCTTGGGCGGGAACATCTCAAACGAAACGGGCGTGGTGCCCTGGGATGCTGCCTGCTTAAAAACCTCGTCGACGCGCATATCGTGCTCCTTTAGATACATTAGCGTGATGTGTTGTAAGGATTCTACAGCACCGCTGCGCTACGGTGGAGTTTTACTCGCTATTTGGAAATATCAATCGAAGATGTTTCGCTATCGGCATTCCCTATAACAGCGTAGCTAATTTGGAGCTTTTTTACCCCATCAACCAGGTACGCAGGGTAGTCTTTTTGGGACGGGGCTTTTTTAGCTACCCAATCTGGCGCCTCCAAAGCTTGAGACCATATTTAAATAGGGCAGCTAAAAAAGCCCCGTCCCAAAAAGACTACCCGTAAACCATGCGGAGAGGTCTGCAATTTATACAGTTGATTGACTGTTGAGGGTGGCAACATCGCCGCGATGCGGTAACCTCATTGATTAGTTTCGCGACGGCAACATAACGGTAATGTCGCGGAAACACGTCGAGTCTAAGCTATGACTCGTTCGTTAGTAATCAACACCGCTTCTCACGCGGTGCCGATACGAAGGGAGTTCCGTATGGCCGAACTTACTGACCGCTTCGGGACCATGGTGTTCTCTGAGGAAGTCATGAAGGACTACCTCCCCAAGGACATTTGGAAACGCCTTGCTGCAACCCTCGAGGACGGTGAGCCGCTCGACCTGGATGTGGCCAACGCCGTTGCCCATGCCATGAAGGTTTGGGCCATCTCCAAGGGCGCGACGCACTACGCGCACTGGTTCCAGCCGCTTTCGGGCATTACTTCCGAGAAGCACGACAGCTTCCTCGAACCCAACCACGACGGCACCGCTATTACCAAGTTTACGGGAAAGAACCTCATCCAGGGCGAGCCGGACGCCTCCAGCTTCCCCAACGGCGGCCTGCGTGCCACCTTCGAGGCCCGCGGCTATACCGCTTGGGATCCCACCAGCCCCGCCTTTATCAAGGACGATGTCCTGTGCATCCCCACGGCTTTCTGCTCCTACACGGGCGAGGCCCTGGACAAGAAGACCCCGTTGCTGCGCTCCATGACCGCGCTCTCGCGTGAGTCCAAGCGCGTTTTGGCGCTGTTTGGTAAGACCCCCAAGAAGGTCGTTCCTTCCGTGGGCGATGAGCAGGAGTACTTCCTGATCAAGAAGGACGCTTACCGCAAGCGCAGGGACCTGGTCATCACCGGCCGCACCCTCTTTGGTGCTGCTCCCTGCAAGGGCCAGGAGCTCGAGGAGCACTACTTTGGCGCTATCCGCCCCACCGTCTCGGCCTATATGAAGGACCTGGACGATGAGCTGTGGGCGCTTGGCATTCCCGCCAAGACCAAACACAACGAGGTCGCTCCCTGCCAGCATGAGCTCGCCCCCGTCTATGGCGAGGTCAACGAGGCCATCGACCAGAATCTGGTCATGATGGAGAAGATGAAGCTCATCGCCTCCCGCCACGATTTGGTCTGCCTGCTGCACGAGAAGCCCTTCGAGGGCATCAACGGTTCGGGCAAGCACAATAACTGGTCGCTTGGCACCGAGTCCGAGAATCTGCTCGATCCGGGCGACACCCCGCTCGACAACCTGCAGTTCATCGTCTTCCTCACCGCGGTGATCGAGGCCGTCGATAACTACCAGGAGCTCCTGCGTGCCTCCGTTGCCTCGGCCGGCAACGACCATCGTCTGGGCGCCAACGAGGCTCCTCCGGCGATTATGTCCATCTTCCTGGGCGACCAGCTTACCGAGGTCGTCGAGAAGATCATCGATGGCAAGGCTTCCGTCCATGCCACGCGCGGCGTGCTCGACCTGGGCGCCGATACCCTGCCCAAGCTGATGCAGGACAACACCGACCGCAACCGCACCTCTCCGTTCGCCTTCACCGGCAACAAGTTCGAGTTCCGTGCCTGCGGCTCCGAGCAGAACGTCTCCGACTCCAACCTGGTGCTCGATGCCGCCGTGGCCAAGTCGCTCAAGTCCTTCGCCGACGCACTCGAGGGTACGCCCGAGGATAAGTTCCAGGACGCCGCGCTCGAGTACTGTAAGAAGGTGCTGACCGATCACCAGCGCATCCTGTTCTCCGGCGACGGTTACTCCGACGAGTGGCCCATCGAGGCCGAGAAGCGCGGCCTTGCCAACAACAAGACCACGGCCGACGCTCTTCCCGCCTTTGTTTCCGATAAGGCTATCGCGCTCTTTGAGGAGACGGGCGTTCTGACCAAGGCCGAGGCTCAGTGCCGCTACGACTGCAAGCTCGAGAAGTACAACAAGCTCATGAACATCGAGGCTACCACGATGATTCGCGAGGCACGTCGTACCTATCGTCCGGTCATTACCGCCTATGCCACCAAGGTCGCTAAGGGCCTTGAGACAATTCGTGCCGCCGGTGCTGAGGCCGCCATGCAGTGCGAGCAGAACACGCTCAACAAGCTCTGCAACGGTATCACCGCCATCAACGACTCCATCAAGGCGCTCGACGCCGTGCATCAGAAGGCCGAGGCTCTCGATGGCCAGGAGCAGGCCAATGTGTATGCACACGAGGTCGTTCCCGCTATGGATACGCTGCGTGCCTCCGTGGATGCCATGGAGGAGATCGTGGCCGCCGACTACTGGCCGGTCCCGACCTACGACGACATCCTGTTCTACGTGTAGGGCATAGCCAACATATCGTCACGGTATTAAGCCGGGGTCCGCATCGCGCGGGCCCTGGCTTTTTGATTGCGAAGGACGCTTTGGAGTCCGTTTTGCCGCCGATTTGCCGGGGTCCGCACCCTGTCGGGTTCGAATCCCGGCGTTGGGGTAGAAAAAAGCCCGTCACCGCGGGGGTAACGGGCTTCTCGTTTCAAATGGTGCCCCCAGCGGGATATCCGCGTGCGGCTGGCGCCGCCCGCCTTCGCTGCGTCGCTCCGCTCCTTGCGTGCTGCGCTGGAAAACGCTTCGCGTTTCCTCAGCTCCGCACCCTGTCGGGTTCGAATCCCGGCGTTGGGTAGAAAAAAGCCCGTCACCGCGGGGGTAACGGGCTTCTCGTTTCAAATGGTGCCCCCAGCGGGATGTCCGCGTGCGGCTGGCGCCGCCCGCCTTCGCTGCGTCGCTTCGCTCCTTGCGTGCTGCGCTGGAAAACGCTTCGCGTTTCCTCAGCTCCGCACCCTGTCGGGTTCGAATCCCGGCGTTGGGGTAGAAAAAAGCCCGTCACCGCGAGGGTAACGGGCTTCTCGTTTTAAATGGTGCCCCCAGCGGGATTCGAACCCGCGATATCCACCTTGAAAGGGTGGCGTCCTTGGCCGCTAGACGATGGGGACAGCGGGAAAGAGTATAGCAGACTTTTTTATCCGTTCACATATCGTTGGCAAACTGAAAAACCACCACACAGGAGCTGGCCCTCTCCCCCCGATCTTCAAAAATCTCAATCTATAACATCTGGGCGGGTAAATCGGCCTTATCTGTTACAGATTGAGACAAAATGCAGGCGTCGGGACGAACGTCTCAATCTGTAACAGTAAGACGACCTTTGGTGGTCTAGATGTTACAGATTGAGACAAACCGATGGGACGGGTCAAAACCACCACAAAGATGCCTGTCCCTTTGTGGTGGCGGGGCGTTAGGGGAGGAGCTTCATCGCGGCGTCGTGGGCGGCGTGCTCGTAGGTGTCGTCGAGGGGCTTGAGCGGCAGCAGGGCGGCGGCCTGTGCATCGCCACGGCGCTCGAGGGCATGGGCGATGAGCCAGTCGGCGAGCTCGGGGTTCTTGGGCAGTGCCGGTCCGTGTAGGTACGTGCCGATGACGCCCTTGTAGATGAGGCCCTCAAAGCCATCGTCGCCGTTGTTGCCGGTGCCCGTGACGACAGATGTTCCGAGCGGCGTGGCCTCTGCATCGAGCAGGGTGCGGCCGCCGTGGTTCTCGAACCCCACAAAGGGCTCGGGTGCCAGGTCGGTCTTGACGGCGACGTTGCCTATCAGGCGGTCGGAGCCGCGCACGGTCTCGGCGGCGATGACACCTAGACCCTCGATGCGATTCTCGCCCATATAGTACGAACGACCGAGCAGCTGATAGCTGCCGCAGATAGCGAGCAACGAGCCGCCGTCCTCAACATATGTCGCAACCTTGTCCTTTTGAGCGAGCAGCTCGTGTGCCACAGCCAACTGATCGCGGTCGGCACCGCCGCCCATCATGACGATGTCGGCGTCGGTAAGATCGAGCGTCTCGCCCATGCGGACCTCGTCCACGCGCGCGGGAATGCCGCGCCAGGCGCAGCGGCGCTCGAGGGCGATGACGTTGCCGCCGTCGCCATAGAGGTTGAGGGCATCGGGATACAGATAGACGATACGCAGCGGGCGCGGAAGCTCGACCGGCGCAATATCGGTGGGGACGGCGCTGCCATCGGTGCGTGTTACGGCGCAGGAGGCAACCGAGCTCGCATCGGCTTCTTTAAGTCCGTCGAGCTCTTTGACCAGCGGCGGGAATGCCGTGTAATTGGCGACGGCATAGAAGGTGTCATCGGCTGCCTCATCTGCCACGGCGCCGATCGCCTGCTCGATATTCGAGATGATGGCGGCGTCGATGCCGGCGTACTTCAGGCGCACCTGCATGTCGTGCGCGCGCGTACCCCCGGCAAAGGCGATAAGCCCTGGGGTATCGGCGATGCGCTCGAAGTCGACGTCGTAGATCCACGAGACATCGTGGCCGTCGGCGTCGTTGTCATTCAGGAAGAAGGCGCAGAGTCTGCCGCCTGCCGTTTTAATGGACTGGATCTGGCGATCGAAGCCCACGGGATTTTTGGCCAGGTTTGCCTCGACGGTACGGCCGGCAATCTCCCAGCGGCCCATGCGTCCGCCGGCGGGGACGTAGGCATCGAGCGTGGGCTGCAGATGCACTGCGTCCACGCCCAACTCGCGCGCCGCAAAGAAGGCGGCGGCAACGTTGTAGACCATGTACAGGCCGTTGTAGCGCGTGGCGATGTGCGTTGCGGGCGCTTTTGCCTCGGGTCCAAAGGTCAGGTCAAAGCCGTAGCCGTCGCAGCCGAGCTCAACGCCTGTCACGCGACGGACCAGCGCGGGGCGACTCCAACCGCACGAAGGACAATGATAGGCGCCGAGCTGGCCGTACTGCACATAGTCGTACTCCAGCGGCGCGTTGCATTGCGAGCAAAAACGCGAGTCGCTAATGCGATCGGACTCCGTGCCCGTGGCGCCGTCGATGCCAAAGGCGATGCTCACATTGGGGACGCGTGCGGCGATCGAGGCGCACAGCGGATCGTCGGCGTTATAGATGAGCGTCGTTGCCGGCGAAAGCTCCAGCGCGTGGGCGATGACGTCCTGGGTGTGGTCGATCTCGCCGTAGCGGTCCAGCTGGTCGCGGAACAGGTTGAGCAGCACAAAGTAGGTCGGCTTGAGCTTGGGCAAGACGCGCACCGTGTAGAGCTCGTCGCACTCAAAGACGCCTGCGCGCTTGCTGCTGGCGGCACGCTTAAGATCGCTGCGGCCCTCGAGCAGGGCACCCACCACGCCCGGCTCCATGTTGTTGCCGGCGCGGTTGCATACCACGGTGGCGCCGCTGGCGGCAACGGCGTCGGCGATGAGGTTGGAGGTGGTGGTCTTACCGTTGGTGCCGGTGACCACCACGCTGCGGTCGACAAGGCTCGCGAGGTCGCTTAGCAGCTCGGGGTCGATCTTCATGGCGATGCGGCCGGGGAGTACGCCGCCCTGGCGCTTAAGGATGGAGCGCAGCCCCCAGCGGGCGATATCGCTCGAAGTGCAGGCGAGAGATGAGCGGAAGTTCATGAAGCCGTTCCTAACGTGAATGACATGGTCGTGGCGATCGTGCCGTTAAAAGCCATAACGGCGCGCAAATTCCTGGGCAAGCTGCGATACGTCTTCGCAAGCGTTGGCCCAGGGGGCAAAGTCGGGAGTATCCGAGATGATACCGTCGGCCTCCCAAACTGCCTGGTGCGAAAGGTCCCAGGGGTCGTGCGGCTCGGGCCGGCAGGGAAGGTACGGCGTCTGATACATGGGGTTCAGCAAAAAGAACGCGCCGCCCTCGCAGCGGTTGGCAAACTCACGCAGGGCGCGTGTCGCCGGGCGCATCTTGTTTGTTTTGAACAGCAGGATCGTGCGGGCGAGTAGGTACCAGGGGGAGTTCTCGAGGGCATCGGCCCCCATCTGCTCCTCGAGCTGGTGGGCCAGGGCAAAAAAGCCGTCCTCGTCTTCCAGACGAGCGAGGGCGAGTAGCACGGTGCCGGCAGCTCGGGTGGGATAGCCTTCCGCCTTAAGAACACGGCGAGAATAGTTGACGGCAGCACGGTAGCGAGCGCTCGCCATGCACAGCTGCGAGATGGCCTCGAGCGTGTGGAGCCACCCGATAAGCGCCGGCTCGCTCACGGTGAGATCGGCCGCCGTCACGCCGTCTGCCAGCACCTTGTTGGCCCAGTAGTGCGGAGCCTCCATGTCGAATCCGGGCACGCTTTGCCGTAGGTAATCGGCTGTGGTCGCCTCGAGCTTCATCAGGTCGCCCAGGCAGGCGTCGACGGGCGTGTCCGCCAAAATGATGGCAAGCAGCTGGGCATCGACTGCCAGCGCATCGACGCGGACGATCTTGAGCAGCTCATCGCGCATATCGTCGAACAGGCGGTTGCGCGTCTGCTCAAACTCCTCATCGCTGCCCATATCCTCGATACGATGGAGCTCGTCGAGCAGGTGGCGGTGAACACCGGCATAGGAAAGCAGTGCCTGGGCATGCTCGGTCTGCGCATACTTATGGGGGTTGACGCTTACGTCGTTATGGACAAGATCGCGTGCTGCATCGGTGAGTTCGGGGTGCGACGCAACGTAGGCGCGCTCCAGGTAGGCGGGGATGTAGACGCTCGGATCCATTAGAGGTCTCCTCCCTTAAACGGCAAGCCCTGCTCGGCCGCCCGCAGGATGCGCTCGTCAATCTGGGAACGCACGATATCGTTGGTGGCGACCCAGGCAGCAAAGCTGGCGTTGTCGGGGGCGCCCAAGCCCTCCTGCAGTACCGGCGTCGCTTCGGACAGCGCAAGGACAAGCTCGTCGGTGGAGCCCACGCCCACGTTGACGCGGGCATAGACGCCATCGGGAAACTCGGTTTGAAAGTAAAGCGCCTCGGCTGCGTGCGGGCACGAGCGCGCAAGGATGCGCAAGTAGTGTTCGGCGCCCTCGTAGTCCAGCTCGCGCCAGGCAGCGCTCATCAGCGCGATGAGCGTCCACGGGTCTAAGTCGCGCTCCGCGTCCTTGGGACGACGGCGCAGCGGCGTGTTGGCAAGATAGGGGACGGAGTGGGCAGAGCGAAAGCGTTTGAGCTCCTCGGCGGGGTATTCGAGTTTTGCCATGGCGAGCATCGCAGTGTGGCGGACACCGGCCGGATCGTTGGGGGCAAAGTCCAGGCTGCGGTTTGCGGTTTCGAGCGACAGGCGGTAACGGCCGCTAATGAGGGCGCGCGACGCAAGGGCGGCAAGCCAGCGCAGGTAGGGGCGGCGTGTAAGGTCGCCTGCGGCCTCGCGCTCGTAGGGGTCCTGCGCCGAGGCGATCTTGAGTGCCAGGTCGTGCTCGACTTCATCGCGCTTGGATACCAAGTACTGTACGTACTCCTCGTTGGAGTTAGCGGTGAGGGCGGTCAACATGCGCTGAGCGTCCCAGTTGGTCGGGTCGAGTGCGGCTGCCTCGCGAAGCATGTTTTCGGCAGCGGTCTCTTCTTGCTCTGCCTGGGTATCGTCAGGGATAAAGGGAATGCGGTAGTCGACAGCCTCGACTACCTTGGCAATCAGATGTCCGGCGCGGTCGCGGTCGTGCACGATGAGCGGCGCGGGGTTGCGGGTGAATTGTTCCATCAGACGCTCTACGGCAGGGCCGTCGGTGAGCGGGATATTGTCGCGGCGCAAGGCCTCAAGAACGAGGCGATGGCAATCTTCTTGAATGGGATCGAATGCCATGGGGCCTCCTTTGCTGCGGTTAGGGTTCAAATGTCTCTATATAAGGTTCTAGTTTACCCGCATGAGGCACATTGGGAGTGCCGCACTTGGACATGCACCTTTGCACCACGAAGACGGATGTCGCACAAATGTCGGCACCTTGGACGACCGAGTGGTATCACGGTGCCGCAAACGGTCGATTTTTGGCGGCGAACGGTGTGTCTTTTGGAGGGGCACAGTCCTGCCCTGGATATGTGGTCAACCTTGATAAAACGTTTGCCCAGCTTGGGAGTATGAATGCCGCATAAGGGTCTTCAGGGATAGAAAAAACGTTTCATCATTGTCGACTTTCGGTAAATAACTGACCAACCAGAACGGTAAAATACTATTTGTCTGAGCGTTGAGACGTTTAGACATCGCGCATTGTCATCGCCGGCAACGCGCAAAACGGTCCTAACGGAGCCAATCGGGTGCTCCGTTATATACGCAAGTCTAAGAGGGGCTTGTTTAGGAGGCACAGTATGGGACGTTTTACCAATCCTCGCGATCTGTACTTTGGTGAGGGCGCTCGCCACGAGGTGAAGAACCTCAAGGGCAGCAAGGCCATCATCGTGACCGGCGGCGGCTCCATGCGCCGCGGCGGTTTTTTGCAGGACGTCGAGGCCGACCTCAAGGAGGCCGGTTTCGAGGTCAAGCTGTTCGAGGGCGTCGAGTCCGATCCGTCCGTCGAGACGGTCATGAAGGGCGCCGAGGCCATGACCGAGTTCCAGCCCGACTGGATTATCGCCATTGGCGGTGGCTCGCCCATCGATGCCGCTAAGGCTATGTGGCTGTTCTACGAGTATCCCGAGGAGACCTTCGAGGAGGCAGTCGTCCCGTTCTCCTTCCCGGAGCTCCGTCAGAAGGCTCACTTCTGCGCCATCTCCTCTACCTCCGGCACCGCTACCGAGGTCACCGCGTTCTCCGTCATCACCGACTACGCCAAGGGCATCAAGTACCCGCTGGCCGACTTCAACATCACCCCTGATGTCGCCATCGTCGACCCCGAGCTCACCTACACCATGCCCGCCAAGCTGTGCGCTCACACCGGTATGGACGCTCTGACTCACGCCATCGAGGCCTACGTCTCCACCGCTGGCTCCATGTACACCGACGCCAACGCCCTGCATGCTATCCGCGAGATCGTCGAGTGGCTGCCCAAGTCCTATCAGGGCGATCATGAGGCCCGTCAGCACATGCACGACGCCCAGTGCATCGCCGGCATCGCCTTCTCCTCGGGTCTGCTGGGCATTGTCCACTCCATGGCTCACAAGACCGGTGCCGCCTTTGAGGGCGACCACATCATCCACGGTTGCGCCAACGCCATGTACCTGGGCAAGGTCATCCAGTTCAACGCCAAGGACGCTCGCGCCAAGAGCCGCTACGCCTTCATCGCCAAGGAGATCCTGCACCTCGCCGGCGAGACCGAGGACGAGCTGGTCGAGGCTCTGGTCCAGGAGATTCGCGACCTCAACGACAAGCTCGACATCCCGCAGGGCATCAAGAACTACGGTGCCAAGGGCGTGAAGGCCGACGAGTCCATCATCGATTACGATGAGTTCGAGGCTAAGAAGCACGACGTTGCCGCCAACGCCATCCTCGACGCCTGCACGGGCTCCAACCCGCGCCAGCCGTCTCAGGAGGAGATGGAGCAGCTGCTCGAGTGCGTCTACACCGACACCCCGGTCACGTTCTAATCGGCACACATTGTACTGGTAAGGGTCTCGCGCTCTGTGCGCGGGACCCTTTTTGCTATGGCGCAATCTAACCTGTCCTCAATGCGCCAAGTTGCCACAAGGGGACAGGTGGCTTTGCACCAATCGTTGTTTGATGAAGGGCGGATTCTCGTATGGCGCTTCCTATGGTTTATGGCGGTCCCGGCCGGTATGTTCAGGGGCCGGGCGAACTTTCGCGTCAGGGCAGATATTTGTCATGGTTGGGCTGCGCTGCCTATGTCTTGTTTGACCAGGGCACCGAGGATCGGCTGTGCAGGCAGATCGTCGATGGATTTCTGGACGAAGATCTAAGCGAGCCGTTCTTTAAGATTTATGACGGTCCGTGTACGGAAGATGCCGTTGTCGAAATGGCCAAGGAAGCCCAGGCCGAGTGTTGCGACATGGTGGTCGGCATCGGTGGTGGCAAGATGCTCGACATCGCCAAGGCCGTTGCGTTTTATGCTGAACTGCCGTTGTGCGTATGCCCCACGGCGGCTTCGATGGACGGCCCGTGCAGCGCGATTTCGGTGCTGTATCACGAGGATGGGTCGTTCGACCGCTATCTGATGCTCGAGAAGAATCCAGACCTGGTCGTGGTCGATACCAACGTGGTCGCGGCAGCTCCGCTGCGTATGACGGTCGCTGGTATGGGCGACGCGCTGGCAACGTACTTCGAGGCGCGTTCGTGCGCCGCGGCGCACGGTACCAACGAGCACGGTGGCGCGTCGGGACACTTGGCCTTGGTTGTGGCTCGTGCCTGCTATGACACACTCATGGAGTGCGGCGTCGCTGCCAAGCGCGATCTTAAAAAGGGTCGTATATCGCCGGCGGTTGAGCGCCTGATCGAGTGCAATATCCTACTCTCGGGCGTCGGCTTTGAGAGCGGTGGCTTGGCGTTGGCGCATGCCATTGCCAACGGCCTGACGATTCTGCCCGAGTGCAAGGCCATGCACGGTGAGGCCGTGGCATTTGGCCTGGTGGTGCAGCTTCGTTTGGAGCGCGCGCCCGAGCTTGATCAGGTGCTCGAGTTTTGCCAGCGCGTGGGTCTGCCGACGACACTCGAGGAGCTGGGCCTTGGTGAGATTTCCGATGCCGACCTGCTGAGCGTTGCGGACGCAACTTTTAAGAACGAGCGCAATATGGCTAACGAACAGGCCAAGGTGACCAAACAAAAGCTCGTGCAGCTCATGTGCGAGGCATAGCTTGGCGCTTGATTGACCTTGTGCAATCGAGGCGGCGATAGGCCGTAGGCTATTTGTCTCAAAGATGCGCCGCATGTAATTTGCCCGAGGCGTGGGTCGATGGCGTATCATTATCTCTTGCTTGTTTGCACTGCTCAGGGAGGGGCCGCGCATGGCGCAGGAACACGATCTGTTTGATGACATTATCGAGATTAGCAAGGGTTTCGACTTTCTTAAAAACCCGCTTGGCGGTGTGACCGATGCGCTCGATCCGTCGGCGCCGCAGTGGAATCCTGCCGACTACAAGGAGCGTCCGCGCGGCAACACCATTCCGTGCCTGACCTGCAAAAACGAAAAGAGTGGCTGCTCCGCGTGCATGGATGTGTGCCCGGTCAACGCTATCGAGGTCGAGGAAGACTCCATCGAGATTCTCGACTCCTGCCGCAAGTGCGGCCTGTGCGCCGCTGCCTGTCCGACCGAGGCAATCATCTCGCCGCGCCTGGCGCCCAAAAACCTGTATGACGACATTGTCTCGGCGGCAACGAGCCACGAGACCGCCTACGTCACCTGCACACGCGCCCTCAAGCGCATGCCGCGCGAGAACGAGGTCGTCGTTGCCTGCGTGGGAGATATTACGGCCGAGACCTGGTTCTCGGTACTGGCGGACTATCCCAACGTGAGTGTGTACCTGCCCCTGGGCGTGTGCGATAAATGCCGCAACACCGGCGGCGAGGATATCCTGGGCGAAGCGATTGCGAAGGCTGAGGAGTGGTCTGGCACGGGTATGGGCCTGGAGGTCGACCCCAAGAGCCTCAAGTGCCATAAGCTTCGCGAGTACGAGCGCAAGGAGTACATGGAAAAGATTGCCCGCACGACGGGTCTGACGGTGACCAAGCTCAACCCGGCGACGGCGGCTCTGGCCTCGGTGACGCAGAAGTTGAAGGCCCATCGCCATCAGATTACCCAGCTGGAGCGCACGCTCAACACCATGTGCGGCACCACGACGGCAAAGCGTCGCCGTTCGCTCACGCATGGGCGGCAGCTGGTGCTTTCGACACTGCAGAACCATCCCGAGCTTGCCCAGAACATGCAGGTGAGCACGCCGGAGTGCGATTTTGACAAGTGCACGTCGTGTGGCGAGTGCGTCAATGTATGCCCCACGTTCGCCTGCGATTTGGTGGGAAGCGGCCGCTTCGCGTTGGAGTCCACGTATTGCTTGGGCTGCGGCGCCTGTGTCAAGGTTTGTCCCGAACATGCGCTCAAGCTGGTCGAACACGATGCGTCCAACTTGGTTGTCGTCGACCCCGAAGCCGAGGAAAAGGCCGCTCAGAAGGCCAAAGCCCACGAAGAGGCCCAAAAGGTAAAAGCCGAGGCGAAGGCCAAGCTCGACAAGATGCTCGACCAGGTGGAGAAGCTCGCGGACTAGCCAGCTACCCCAATCTTTGCTTCATTTGCGCCGCCGCGGTGTCCGGATTCGCCCGGATGCTGCGGCGGCGCTATACTTATGCAGTTTGAAGTACCAGTACCAAAAGGAGCTGTCGTGTCCCTTTCCATCGGTATCGTGGGCCTGCCCAACGTGGGCAAGTCGACGCTGTTCACCGCGCTTACCAAAAAGACCGGCCTTGCCGCCAACTACCCGTTCGCCACAATCGACCCCAACGTGGGTATCGTCGATGTGCCCGATAGCCGCCTGCAAAAGCTCGCCGACATCGTCAAGCCTGGCCGCATTGTGCCGGCTACGGTCGAGTTTGTCGACATCGCGGGCCTGGTGAAGGGTGCCAACGAGGGCGAGGGCCTGGGCAACCAGTTCTTGGCAAACATTCGCGAGACCGACGCTATCTGCGAGGTCGTGCGCTATTTTAAGGATCCCAACGTCATGCGTGAGGTGGGTCGCACGGGCGAGTTCGTCGATCCCGCCGGCGATGCCGACACCATCATGACCGAGCTTATCCTGGCCGACATGGGCACGCTCGAGAAGCAGCTGCCTAAGCTCGAGAAGGAGGCCAAGCGCGACAAGGAGCTCATGCCCAAGTTTGAGGTCGCCAAGCGCCTGCTCGCCTGGCTCAACGAGGGCAAGCGCGCCGCGTCCATGGAGATGACCGACGAGGAGCGCGCCGCTGCCAAGGGCCTGTTCCTACTCACCATGAAGCCCATCTTGTATGTGGCCAACGTGGACGAGGACATGCTCAACGAGGACCTGGCGCCCATCGATGGCGTCAAGCCGCTGCCGATCTGCGCCAAGATCGAGGCCGAGCTTTCCGAGCTCGATCCCGAGGATGCGGCCGACTACCTGGAGAGCCTGGGCCTGGAGCAGCCCGGCCTGGACGTGCTCGCGCAGGCAGCCTACAAGCTGCTCGGTCTGCAGTCGTTCTTTACGGCTGGCGAGATGGAGGTCAAGGCCTGGACGGTGCGTCAGGGCGCGACCGCCCCGCAGGCCGCCGGTGTCATCCATACCGACTTTGAGCGCGGCTTTATTAAGGCCGAGGTCATTGGCTATGACGACTACATCGAGCTCGGTGGCGAGCAAGGCGCCAAGGCTGCAGGCAAGCTGCGCATCGAGGGCAAAGAGTATGTCATGGCCGATGGCGACGTCGTGCACTTCCGCTTTAACGTGTAAGGACGGCGAGCATGTTTAAATATGGAAAAAAAGCTGGCTACATGGGCATCGCGCTGCTGGTGCTTGCAGTGCTTCCGCTGGTGGTCGCAGCGTTTGTAATCCCCAACATTGGTCCCGAGGTGGCAACAAAGTTTAACGCAGCCGGTGAGGTGACGCGCTGGGGCAAGAGCTACGAGCTGCTGGCATTGCCGGTACTCAACCTGCTGCTGAGCGTGGCGACGTACTTTACGGCGGGACGCCAGGCCAAGAAC
The DNA here is from genome assembly GCF_052067635.1 of Collinsella sp. HCP3S3_E5. NCBI lineage: Bacteria > Bacillati > Actinomycetota > Coriobacteriia > Coriobacteriales > Coriobacteriaceae > Collinsella > Collinsella sp. HCP3S3_E5. The sequence continues at coordinate 30,192 of NZ_JBQHQF010000013.1, forward strand.
AATGAGGACTCCGCCGCCATGGCGCGCATCGTGTGCGAGCGCTACCTGCGAAACGGCTGCATCACGGGCGTATTCCTCAACGTAATTAACGTCTACTTTATGTATTCGGCGATTACCGGCACAGGCTTTGGCCTGGGCTTTTAGCTTGCGCCTTTAGGCAACGAGCCTGCAAGCATATTCGATGGCTGCTGCGAGGCCGCCGCTCGATCGTGGTTGAAAGACCACATCGGCGGCGGCCTCGTTTTCGTATCCGGCACCGTGAAGGCAGAGCGCGATACCGGCTTCCAAGAGAAGGGGCAGGCCACACTGGCTGGTTGCGATTACGGCAGCCTGATTGAGTGAGCAGCCGTGCGCTTGGCATTGGATGGCAAGTTCACCTTGCGCCGGGCAAGGGACCAAAACGGCGGCGACGCGACTTGATAGCAATGCAAATGCTGTGCGCTCATCGGGAGAAAGGCATTCTGCTTCAACGACGACGAGCTTGGGCGGTGCGCTGTTTGTGCGAAGCGTGGCTCGGTACATGCGGACCGAAGAACCCGACATAGAAAACTCCTGTATATTGGGCAAAACGTAAACTATAGTTTACGTTTTTGTTTTGCTCCATTTCAAACTCGTCTGCATGAACGAACATGCGAAACAGATTCTTGGCGAGCGAGTCGAGCGGACGCGCAAGGCCCTTGGTATCTCCAAGGTCGATTTTTGCGTGGCGGTTGGTATCAGCCGACCTTATCTCGATCAAATCGAAAGCGGAACGGCAAACAGCACGCTCGAGATTTTATTTAAACTTGCGCCCGCGCTTGGCATGACGGTGTCAGAGCTTCTCGAGGGCATTGAGTAGGCGTTTTTGCTAGATTTGTCGTTTGCTGAACGGGTCCCCCCGACGGCGGCGTGCAAAAACCCGAGTATTCAGCATCCCTCAATAAATTGGCAGCAACCGAAGGCGCAAATACGATGCTTGCTGTTTTGGATTATCCACAAAATTCATTATTATGAGGAATAATAGACGCGTGGGACGAGCCTATCGAACCGAAAAGCGATTTACAGCTAGCGGTTTTAACGTTTCCGGAAGGGGCGGGTGCTGAAAACTCCGCTTTTTGCACGTTCCGAGAGGTACCACGTGCCCTACAAGGCCCAAAGAGGCGGATTTTGTTTTAGCTACACCATCGGGATGCGGTCATGGTTGACTTGGCTGTAGAACAGGCGCTGAATTTCGGCCGCATCACGTGACTGGCCGAGCGCCCACATGGTCTTGGCCACGAGCGTTTCGGTGGTCATATCGTCGCCGCGCAAAATACCCGGATGGTCGGCGTAGGCACGGCCGACCTCATAAACACCCAGATCGAGGCCCTCTTCGGGGACCTGTGTGGTCATAACGACGGTGCGACCCGAATCGACCCAGCGGAAAATTGCTTCTTGGAACGACTCGCCCGACTCACCAAACTCGGGAATACCGCCAATGCCAAAGGTCTCCAGAATTACGGCGTCGTAGCTATCGGTCAGGGCGTCCAATATGCCTGGATTCACGCCGGGCGTGAGCTTAAGGACAAACACGCGCGGGTCGATACGGTCGTAGAAACGAACCGGGCTCTCATTCTGGTGGGTGCCGTGGAGCCCGTTGCGTACGATGCGGTCGTTGCGGATGTAGACAATGGGCGGATAGTTGACGCTGATGAACGCGTTAAAGCTCATGGTGCGCTGCTTGCGGGCGCGCGTGCCGGCGATGGCCACGCCGCCAAACACGATTGAGACGTCGTGCGAATGCTCGTCGAGCGCATAGAGCAGGCTCTGGTACAGATTGAGTTTGGCATCGGTAAAGGGGTTGCCCATGGGCTTTTGCGAGCCGGTGAGCACGATGGGCTTGGGGCTGTCCTGAATCAGGTAAGAAAGCGCCGCCGCGGTGTAGCTCATGGTGTCGGTGCCGTGCAGAATCACGAAGCCGTCGTGGTCAGCATAACCCTCGACGATGACGTCGCGGATCCGCATCCAGTCACTGGGACGCATATTGGTGCTGTCGATGTTCATGGGCTGCACGACGTCGAGCTCGCAGAGGCCCGAGATCTCGGGGACGCTCTGGGCGAGCTCCTCACCGGTCAGGGCGGGGGAGAGGCCGTTGCCGTCCTCGGTCGATGCGATGGTGCCGCCCGTGGCGATGAGAAGGATGCGCTTCATGTTGGTGTTCCTATCGTATTTGCCGCCCCAGAGGCGGAGTCGTTCGGCAGTATTGTGGCACAGGGCGTCCAATGTTCAAACGTATTACATCATCTGTAACGTTTGGTAACACTTCAATTGCCGTCAAATAGGGGCCCTGGTCGTGCGTTTGCCGTGCGCTGATGGCTGCGAGGGGCGAGAAACCCCATATAACGTGTACACTATGGAGGTTATTTTCGTTTATTCGCGCGGGTGGGCATCGGCTCCCCGCCAACAAGAGGGGGAAACCATGGATCAAAAGGCTTCCGCAAAGGTCCTCGTACTCGACTTTGGTGCGCAGTACGGTCAGCTCATTGCCCGTCGCGTCCGCGACCTCAACGTGTATTCCGAGATTGTTCCCTGCGACATCTCGGCCGATGAGATTCGCGAGATGAACGCCTCTGCGCTCATCCTTTCCGGCGGCCCGGCCTCCGTGTATGCCGAGGACGCTCCGTCCATCGATCCTGCCATCTTTGACCTGGGCCTTCCCGTCCTGGGCTTCTGCTACGGCCATCAGATCACGGCCGTGACGCTCGGCGGCAAGGTCGGCCACTCAGAGGTGGGCGAGTACGGCCGCGCCACTATTACGCGCACTGCCGGCGCCAAGCTCTTTAACTCCACGCCCATGCAGCAAACCGTGTGGATGAGCCACCGCGACGCCGTGTCCGAGGCGCCCGAGGGCTTTACCGTTACCGCCAGCACCGACGTGTGCCCGGTTGCCGCCATGGAGTGCCCCGAGCGCAAGATTTTCACCACGCAGTTCCACCCCGAGGTCAAGCACTCCGAGTACGGTCAGCAGCTGCTGAGCAACTTCCTGTTTGAGATCTGCGGTCTGGAGCCCAACTGGAGCATGGACAACCTGGTCGAGACCATGACGGCCGAGTTCCGCGAGAAGGTCGGCGACGACCGCGTGATTCTGGCCCTGTCCGGTGGCGTCGACTCCTCCGTCGTGGCTGCGCTGGGCGCTCGCGCCGTGGGCAAGCAGATGACCTGTGTGTTCATCAACCACGGCCTGCTGCGCAAGGGCGAGCCCGAGCAGGTGGAGGAGGTCTTCACCAAGCAGTTCGATGTCGACTTTATCCACGTTCACGCCGAGGACCGTTATGCCGAGCTTCTGGCCGGCGTGACCGAGCCCGAGGAGAAGCGCCGCATCATCGGTACTCAGTTCTGGAAAGAGTTCTTCGCCGTGGCGCAGCAGCTCGAGACCGATGGCAAGCCGGTCAAGTATCTGGCTCAGGGCACCATCTACCCCGACATCATCGAGTCCGGCGCTCGCAAGACGGGCGGCAAGACGGCCACCATCAAGAGCCATCACAACCTGATCCCGTTCCCCGAGGGCGTACACTTCGACCTCATTGAGCCGCTTGATCACTTCTTTAAGGACGAGGTCCGCGCGCTTGGTCTGGCACTGGGCCTGCCGGGTCATATCGTGTTCCGTCAGCCTTTCCCGGGCCCGGGTCTGGCCATCCGCATCATCGGTGCGGTCGACAAGGAGAAGCTCGAGATCCTCAAAAACGCCGATGCCATCGTGCGCGAGGAGCTCGACGCCTACAACCAGCGCCTGTTTGAGCAGACCGGCGAGCGCAACTCCGAGCACAGCTGCTGGCAGTATTTCGCGGTCCTGCCCGACATCAAGTCCGTTGGCGTTATGGGCGACGAGCGCACCTATCAGCGCCCGATCATCCTGCGTGCCGTCGAATCCAGTGATGCCATGACCGCCGACTGGGCCAAGCTGCCCTACGATGTGCTGGCCCGCATTTCCGGCCGCATCGTTGCCGAGGTCCCCGGCGCCAACCGCGTGTGCTATGACATCACGTCCAAGCCGCCCGCGACCATTGAGTGGGAATAGCCGACCCCAGTTTTTGTCGGACAAAGCCATCCGCGGCGTATCGTAGAGTGTCGCAGCGTACGGGAGAAACGCAAAGCCCCTAGCAACTTGGGGGAATAAATTGAAGGAGATACCCCCGATTTCCACCTGGAATCGGGGGTATCTTTTACCCTTTTGACCTGCTCCAGTTATGCAAACCCAGCTGAAATATAATTTATCTGATAGTGCTGAGCTTGGTTTTGGAGTCTAAATTGAAGAGCAATGTGATTCTCTGCGTTCTAAATCGAATGTTCCCCGTCAAGAACGACGACGGGAGCTACTCGCTGCCCAAAGAAGAAGGCTACTACTCCCAAGATCAGAAAAAGACTTTTGCAGGCATCCAGGCAAATGAGGCTCCCGTAAAAAGCCTCATCCAGAAAGCTCACGATAAAGGTTGCGAGATTAGCGAGATCATATATCTCTGCTCTAATAAGTGCTTTGACGCCACCGTGCCTGCAAGCGCACTGGAAGGGATTAAAACCTTTGACAACAACACGGATGAGCGGATTTCGGCAGAGTCGTTCTTCGTTGAGCGCATAGCGGAATTCTGTCGCGAAAACAACATCCCGCTCCCCGCATTCAATCCCGTGCCTTACATCCCTTCTCGCCCGGCGGACTCCCTTCCCACGCTGAATGAGTATCTTGACGGTACTTACGAGGTATCCATCGATATTACCGGTGGTCGCCGCGATGCCGTCATCTTGCAGACTCTTGCGATTCAGCTGCTCGAAATGCAATCTTCGAGCAACACAACCGGAGACGTGGTTTACGCCAATTACGAGGACAGGCAGATCGTCAGCCAGAACTCGACCTTCGGCCTTGTCGACCTCATCAATGCAGTCGATTCCTTCACGAGTTACGGTCGCGCGGATCAGCTATGCGCGTTCTTTGAAAACAAAAAGTTTGTTTCAAATGAGACGCTCGACCTCTGCAAGAAGATGGAGGCATTCTCCGATGCGCTCGCCGTCTGTCAGGTTGACGATATCGACGTCCGCGTAAAGGCCGTGCAGAAGGCCATGTCTACCGTTGACACCGCTCTGAACGAACGCAAGAAGAACTTTGAGCTCGTCTCCGATGCAATTAACGCCCTTGACGACCCCGACGGATGGATCAGTGAATGGACTCTGGATGAGGCCCTGGATAACATCCGTGAAGCAGGGCTTCCCATTGACCTGTGCACCAACAACCTTGAAGAGCTGAGGGAAGGCCTCGAAAAAGCACGCTTGAGCTATACGATTATTCGTGGAGAGCTTTTGCTTCATAGCCTTATTCCCACGATGCAGAAGAAGTTCATCCCCGAAACCGATGACAACGACAGGCTTATCACCAACGCAATCATTTGGTGCGTTAACCACCAAATGATTCAGCAGGCAATGTGCATTTATAGAGAGAAGATTTCCGAATGCTTGCTCCACTTCGGCTTCTTTACTCCAACGGGCTATTTCAATAATCTCGGCCCTGAAAAGCAGCATGAGATTGCCGTGGACCTTGGTACCAAATGCAGTGTTGGCAACAGCAGCAAGTACCCATATAAGACGCTCTATTTCTTTGAGAAGCCGAAGTATGGCCCCGACTACAACGATTACTTCACAATCAACGAACAGAAGGCCGGCCAGCTCCACACAATTATGACTTGGTACAAATACCTGCATGGCACCCGTAACAAGATTATGCATGTCGACTCAACGCAAGATTCTCTGCCCTACAAGTTCTCCTGCGTTTATCTTGGCAAGGAGATTGGTGGCAGAATCGACATCCATCAGCTCAAATCAGACATCCTAACTGCGCTGAAATGCATCAAGGAGCCTAGCCCATACGATCAAATTGCATGGAACTCCGCCTATGAAAAGGCGAAGACAGCAGATTCGGGCAAGCCGGCATCTGCCCCCAAGGCAGCTTATTCGACCAAATCGGATGATAGTTCAGGAGCTGTTGCCAGTGTAATGGAACTACAACTCCTGCTCATGAAGTTTGCCGGAAGCGCACGTGAGGTTGTGTTTAGCGAATTCAACCAGTGGTGCAATCAGGAAGAGAAGAAGCAGCTTAGCAAAGAAGCACTGGGGCTTGATAAGACAAAGCCCTTCTACCAAGGCCTATGCGACAAGTTCGGCAATAAATTCTCCTGGCGAAAAGACGGAGAAACGCTCTATCTAAAATTCCGCTAACGATCACTCGCGATCGCGATGGCGCCCTCGAGGGATTCGGCGCTTCCCGTAAAGCCGGTCCTATGGCAGAAAATGGCGTCAGACACGCCCGTCGCATCTTGCAGTTCTTTTCCGGACAAGCCCCACCACTTCGATGGAGCGTTAACCCTTTGCGTAAGGCTACCAGGTCTTTCCTGCACCGCCTGCCAGCAGTACCCTCCTCGATCGCTGGGATAAACCACAAAAAGAATCTCCGATGCTTTCACGTTCCTAGACGTAAACAGTGCATCCTTCCATGGAAGGGGCTTGCATAGCTGCATGATGCCGTCGCTTGAAGTTTTGATCGCCTCTTCAACAAGCTGTCTCGAGCTCAACAGAGCAATGCCATGTTTGAAAACGTTGTCGAAAACTTGTCGGGCGAATTCGACGGCCATAAGAAAAGCGTCATCCGACGATTCGGTACTGTTCCACTCTGGATTGAAGCCAGCAATCATTTTGCTAAACGTATAGGCCTTGCTCATATCGCCGACGAAGGCAACAGTGCCGTTATCCCAAGCGTCAACACCTTGGACAAGCGTTTCATCAACGTAGTTCCAAAGCCATTCAGGGTCAGATGATTGCCCAACAATACCAGGGCCAAAATGCTTCCATAGCAAGCCAGCGGATGCATATGGAATTCCGTTATCGCGTGCGCCGTTGCCCCCAGGTTGATGGTGGTCGAACTCGCCGTATCCGATATCAAAAACGACGGCGTCATCCTTGCAGTTCTTCGAGACTTCATTGACTCTCGCGATGCGAACATCCCCAAGAGCCCGTTCAAGAATGACGCTCCCCAACACCTCATCAGCATGAAACACGCCTGCGTGCGTTATCGCATCACAAGAAAAATGCATATCATGTTCAATCAGAACAACTACTTACTCATCGTCCTCTGCAACACCGGTGACACGGATTGCACTAGCCGCCATATCACCTTCAAGATACACCCTCAGTGCATACAGAAGGTCTGGCGTTCTGTCATCGCTGGCCCTTGTGGAAATATCGAGTTTGAGTCTTGAAAAATAGTCATCGCCTCTGCTAACCGCATCAGCAATCAATAGGTTTACGGACTCGGAGAACTTGACAGTGCGGTCTTGTCCAGGTTGCAACAGCATTCTGATGCTTTCATCGCTGGATTCTCTGGTCCTGAGCAAGCCCATTAGGAGTTCTAGATAGCGAGTCATATGCGCCACATTCCTCTTGCGCTTGTTGGGATCTTTGTCTGCGCATAGCTCCTCTGTGTTTTTCCAAACCTTTGCCATTAGACAATCAAGGATTTCCTGGAGTTCTCCATACGAAAAGACGTGAACAAAGCCCTCGCTTCTCCAAATTGCATGCGCAAACGTTCTTAACGTAAAACCATTGTTCTGCGCAATGACTGCTTTAAATAGCTCTTTCTGCCAACCTTCGGAAAGATTTCCTAAAGCAAAACCCAGAGATTGTTCATCAAGTTTCTTGCTGTTTGCCATGCTAATAACGTAGCGGTTTACAATGGTAGGCATATCCTTACCCATGCAGCACATTAGAAAAACGACATCGCGCTTAAGCCAATCAGAGACATTGCTTGTCATGGTCAAGTTGTAGAGCCTAGTGATGACGTCTCCAATTTCGTTTCTGAACAGTGTCGGGCATTCGGAGTCGATGCAAGAGCGCCCATCGGCCCAGATGCGAATGAAAGGTACATACATGGCTGAGTGAATATATTTGGACGCATTCTGAGAGACGTTAAACGCAACATCCTCTCTTGACCATTCTTCTCTTGGGGCAACGTGCTTAGTGACGACTTTATCACCCTTCTTCTCCGTAAAGAAATAAAGGGTATCTCCTTCAGAAATCTTCGATGAGTCAACGCCATGCGCCAAACTGTTCTCGTGAATGAAATAGTCCTTCCCGTTTGGATTAGTCACAAAAGTAAATTGCTTACCATTCTTATCGCGTTTCCATCCGATTTTTACCGGGCCGCTCACAATGGAGGCGTTTATGGGAGAAACGATATCTAGCAATTTCCTTGTCGAGCTCAAAGCCCACTCGGTCAAATCGCTGTATTCCTGTCTCACTGGGTTGTAGTGTCGCAGAATTCCGGGCCATCCCTCAGATTCAGGATAGCCTGGTGCAGGGGCATCGTCGATTACGACGTCCTCCTTGAGCTGCCAGATTACATTTACCTTGCGATAGCGTTTGTCCCTAGGCTCGAACACGAGCTTGTATGGATCATCGGCACCATAGGTATATGTCATGATCAGGCGGCATTTAACATCCTCGGAATATGGGAAATCCTTAGATACAAGCTTAGCTTCGTATTCCAGCGCTTCTTCGTTAGCGCCCTGCAGCAAAGGCAAACGATATGCTTTCTTTCCCATAGGCAACGTGAACTCCTGAGGTACAGGAATCCTCACGGCTTTTCCTCGAACGGGCTGGACCGTGACATCCTTGCCAACAAAATAGAATGGCTGATAGAAGCCATTCATCATGACCTTGGTCATGAGTTCAGGGATTCTGTATCGCCACAGAGGAATATCTTTTACCTGGCGCTGAAGCTGATAAAGTTTGATGCCACCAGATACAGGCCTTCCATTGAGCCAAATAGCGCAATCGAAGCCATCAAGAGACAGGATTTGGTCGCGATCATCTTTGTGCGCAACGCCATAAGGGTTGCAATTTCTCGTCCACTCGCCACTTCTTCCAAGCATATAAATGCCCATATTGACGGAGTCAACCTCAACGTCACTGCTAATCAGTTCTGAAAAGCCCTTTTCCCAGATATAGCCATGAGTCTCAGGAAGTTCTTTTCTCAAATCAGCATCGTAACGAGCGACCATTTCGGTGAGGAAAGCCTTGCCGTTAATGCGTTCCACGACGGCAACCCTGTATCCATCGCGGCTGATCTTTGAATAGTCAATGTGCTTGACTACAGCAGCAACGGCGCACGGAAGCGGCTCAGCCTGCGAGAAACCAGAATTGATATTCCTTCGAACAAGATCCAGTTCGAAGTCGTTCATTGAGTCTGGCGTGAGCCAAATTAGTTTTCCGTTTCGGAAATGCTCCCTTAGTCTGAGGCTGAATGATCGAGACGCTTGGTTTAGCACCTCAGGAATCTGCTTTCCCCTATAGAAGAACATATCGCTGCATGTGACGGTGACAGAGCCCTCGCCTGCGTAAACGGCATCAGAATCAAAAAGCTCAAGATCAACGGCTTCGTCACCGTTATTCCATCGCTGCCAGAAGAAGCTGTCGGTAAGCTTGCCTTCCTGGGATGGCGTTGCATACACAGGATGAAGCTGTGTAAGGTCGAGGCAAACCGGTTCGTTAGTTTCAAAGAATTCCTTATCATGCGAGATACCGGCTGCCTGAATACATGGGAGAGTTTCGTCCCAAGGCACGATATCGAAGGCATTAAAGTCAACGAAAAGCGGCATGTCGGCATAAACGGTGTTGCCGCTTGCATAGCGCTTAGCCAGACCATCCCACTTCGTGCGAAGATCCCTGCGTTTCTGCAAATTCGCAAAATCGTTTTCAATGTCTTCTTCAATTGACTGCAACCAACGCCACGAATTCCACACACGGCGATAGTCACGATGCGATAGGAGTGTGTTGTTCGGCGCCAGGTTCTCCCAGCGGGCAATCTCCCTGATTCCGTCCTCGTTGAGCCAACGATAGATGGTTTGGAGTAGGTCCTCCGTTTGCCTGTCCTTCAAATACTTTTTTCTTAGCTCCAGCGCATCTGCAAGGGTCATCAAGTAGGTCTTCAGGAGCCTGTTTTCTGGTACGTCGATAGACTGGAAGTGTCTAACTGCCTGCATGTATGGTTTGTCAGCAAGCTTTTCCCTGATGTTTCTTCCAGGACGACGAGAAAGCGCAATAAAGCTTGCGGTATCAAGCTCGCGCACATCTCGAATCGGCAAATATGCGGATTCTCGTCTGGGTTCTTCGCTCAGGGCTTTCATGAGTCTTCGCGCGGCTTGCTCGCTATGGTCGGTAAGAAGCCAGAGGCGATCCTTCAGCACCTTTGACGGTTGCCTGTTCGCAATGCGATTAAGCGCCTTATTCAAGGACATGGGCAACGTCTCGCCGGTCTTCGGGTCGAAGTCGGCAAAGGACGCAAACCAATGGGACTGAAGCAGCAGCTCCTTGCTGTCCTTGTTTGTGCTAAACGATTTGTACAGTTCCTCTAGATTCATCAACAGTCCTTGATGTTAGGCGGTTTCAATGTTGTCGTCGTCTTCCTTGAGGTAGTTTGCAGAAGACCAAATAAACTGACCGTAGCCGAGCTCGCATGCCTGGTCGAAGTCCTCAATCAGGTCAAAGCCCTCGCCGTCTGCGCCGGTAATAAGTTGTTCGCGGATCCTGTCCAGGCACTCGGTCTTGCTCTTACCGCGGGTATCGATGCCTCGCAGCTTTGGCATGACCTTTTGGACAAGTTGGTCCTCGAAGGCGATATGCATTGCCTTAGCTTTGGCCGCGTTGTCAGCCGCAGCAAGAACCTCGGGATAGTTGGACATGTAGTACTCAACGGACTGCCACACACGATGACCTATGGCTCGGCCGGCGACGCCGAGAGACGCATTCATCTCTTCGACGAATTCCTTATACGGACGAATCTCTTCATCCGTGAAAGTCGATTTCATCTGACACCAGCTGCCCCACGTACGTTTGCTGAGAATGGCGCCACGATTGCTCTCGTCGAGGGGCCTCAAAACTTGGCGACGCTTAAGCTCGGTCGGACGCGGGAAGTTCATAACGATGGAACGGTCAAGAACCTTGTCAGAGAGGGACTTCGTCGTCTCATCCTGGTTCATGGTGCCAACCCAGAGAACATTTCTGCCCAGAGGAAGCTTATAAGGCTTCATGCCTGATCCGATTTTCACATCAAGTTGAGGCAAGTTCTGCCTGGTTCCACGACGAAGCTCAAGCTTACTGAGGAACTCTGCAAAATAGAGTTCAGGATGGGCTAGGTTCATCTCGTCAAGCAGCACCAAGCTCATCGCATCCCTAAGGCCAGGGTAGCCATCCGCCTCGGGCTCCCAATCCTTCTGAGTCTGGGCGAGGAAGTTCAAGACGGGCTGAGCATCGAAACGATTGTCGATTGAGTTGAAGAAGCCGAGCATCGACTCCTGGCTGTCCCAGTTGGGCTGGACTGAAACCGGTGCGAAGTACAGGCCGCCGAAGTGGGAGTACAGGCGCGGCAGTTCAGACTTGCCGGTGCCGGAAACACCTGCAAGGACAGTTAGGGGTGCCCATTCCGCAGTCTTGAGGGACGTGTGGAATGCGGTGAGGAGGCGCTTATTGAAGTGGAGGCCGTAATCCTCGCATGCCTGATAAATGCCATTAAGCCACTCGAGCTCGTTGACGTCGGGAGCGGTTTCAGCAGGCCTTGCGTTTGCACGCAGGATGTAAGGCATCTCAATCTCTTCCCTGCGCTCGTCCTCGCCGGCAGGAGTTCCGTAGAGGCGATCGAAGTCAGCTTGGAGCTTCTCAAGCTCGGCGGTCGCCAGCTTGGCTGAGGTTTCGCGAATGCGAGCAAGGCGTTCGCTGGCGGCGCTTTGCTCCTTTGCTTCTTGAATCTGCCTCTTGAGGTCAGCTACGGCAGCGGTTGCCTGCGCCGCAGCCTCAACCTTGCGCTGCAAATCTTCAATGACGGCGTCTTTCGACTGCATCGCCCTAGCAATGGTCTCGTAACGATCACGAAGCTCGTCAGTGGGCCTCGAAGCAAGCTCTTCCCTCAGAGTGCGAATTTCCTCCGTCTTGCTATTCAGATCCGAAAGGACCTTCTCGGGCGTCTGGCCGCCGAGCCTGACTTCGAGCTCTTTGTAAGCAGACAGAAGGTCTTCTTGAGTCTTCAGGCTTGCTCGAAGACGAGCGTTTTCATCAGCCATTGCCGCCTTCTCGGAATCCACAGTTGCTCGATATTCCGCCGCAAGCTCTTCAGCCTCCTGGTCCAGGCGTTCGCTACGTTTCTTTGCACGAGCGCGCATACGCTCTTCCATGTCTTCCAAATCGCGCTCTCGGTCTTGGAACTCTGAATTTCGGCGGTTGATCTCGTCCATCTGAGCAGAAAGAACGCCGCGAAGCTTCTCGATCTCTTCGCGCTCGGCGGCAAGCTGATCGCTCTTCTTCGAGCGTTCGTCATCCCAATTCTCACGCTCCTTCGCGATGCTTTCGCGAATTCGGGTACGCTCAGACTCTTCAGCCTCTTCGATTTCTTTTAGACGCTTCGAACGAAAATCGGAGAGCTCCTTCTCCAACGCGGCAAGCGCGGAGCTCTTCTTTTCAGAGATATCAGCCATAGCGGCCTGCTTTCTCTGGAAGATCTCACTATCTGCTTCCTGCGTTTTGCGAGCGGCTTCAGCCTCGACTTCCGCCTTTCGATCGGAAATCTCTGCCTCCATCTGCTTTTCAGCCAAAGCCATCTGCCTTTCACGGGCGTCAAGCTCTGCTGCCTTCTTGGCGAGCTCGAGCTCTCGAGCTTCAATCTCGCTAAGCTTCCTGGAATCTTCCTGCTCCGCAACGCGCAGCGCAGCCTGTTCCGATGGCTCGCGGGTCTCGGTGGAGGAATCCATCAAAGACTGTTGCACAACCGGATTTTCCATCTTCAAATCTTCGCTCATCGTTCCTCCATCTATTCTTCCATCATTGCGTTGATCGTTTTATATGCGAGCTCTCTGTACTCGTCGACTTCTTCCTTGCTGAAAGCGCGGGCTTCATTTAGATGGCCGCGCGCAGCGATGACTTTGCCGACGTCAGAGAAGAAGGACCTGTCGTTTTCAAGAATTCGCTTCATGTCTTCGTCTTTCGCGGATAGCAAGTAGGCAACCACCAGTCCGCCGAGGGTTGTTTCGCTATTGCCCTGAAGTGCTTTTCTGATGTTGTTCGGCCTCACAGTGCTCAGGGAATCAGGTAAAGGGCTGATTCGCAACTGCTTGGCTCTTCCGTCAATTGCCGCCATAAGCTCCCTGTCGTCGGTCACCCTAATCGAAGCGATTTCCACTTTTCGAGAGAATTCGCTTTGAAGAGCCGCATAGAGATCGCCGACAAACGAGAGAGCATTTTCCCCATCACGGAAGGCAGCCCAGAAGCTCTCCGCATCCACGAGACGATCCTGCGTCAGCGGGCTAAGCTTCGTGTTGAATGCGGCGTAGCCAAACCTCGAAAGAAGGCTCGAACGAGCCTCGAAACGGGAATCGACATACTCATCAACTTTCCGCGTATCGCTCGTTGCCTCATCCGAGAACACGATCTCCGGAATCAGTGCGCTAACGAACTCTTTCACGAAAAGTTCATTCTTTCCATTTGGCCCATCTTGCGAGCCGCGTCCTTTACCGTGCGACTTGATGTCACGCTCTTTCTTGAGCTGGTACAGCTGGACTGCTGCATCTGGATGAGCCTCAGCAATCTTCCTGAGGGGATGCTCGCTTTGATTTTTTGCCGTCAATATCGTAATCGCAAGCGCCGTTGGCATTTCTGGCACTTCGTCTTGGTATCTGTCGATATTCTGCTCTTGAACGCGGAGATACCCCCTGACAGGAGTTTCCAAACCAATCTCTTCAGCAGCAGCTTTGATAAGCAAAGGCGTATCAGACGGTTTAGTAAGTTTGAGCAAATTGATAGCATGTCTAGAAGAGACGCGTTCGTTTGCATAGAACAAAGCCCACTCAACCGCAGAGTAAAGCTCCTCGATTGTCCTGATTCCGTTCCTATTCGGCCGCAGAGAAGCCACAAGGCTCGGATAAAGCTTTCGGTTCCTTGCGGTGTCGAAGGGCTCGGTTGCACTTTCTTCAACAATCTCGCGTTCCCTGCCCAGACTCTCGCGCCAAGAGCTAATCCAATTCTCAAGGTTGGAGTCCTCTTCGAGCCTCCTCATGAAGATGCCTTCAAGCACAAGAGAATAGCCCTTTCCGAACGGGTTACCGATACGGAACTCTCCATCGGAAGATCTCATTCCTATCGGGCATTCGAGATGATAGTACTCTCTTCCGTCAACTACCCTGATTGAGCTTGCCAAGGGAAGCGCGGACCTGTCACCATAAGCGCGATCATGTCGCTTTTGTTCCTTAATTGCTTTGACGACGTCTTCCGCAGAGATAGGAGAGGGGTCGTATTCGCCCTTTTGCATTTGCCAGCAATACAATCCCGTGCTTCCGTCCTTTTGCGCAGGCTTCTTGTCGTAAAAAACGTACGGAAGGACCTCTCCCTCCACCTGCTCCTGGAAAACCATTGCGGACTTGAAAGGAACTATTTTTTCGCTGCCGCTCGATGATTTGCGCAAATTGTTCCAATCGTCAATGTAGCCCTTATCTTGAAGCCTCAGCAGAACTCCCTTTAGGAAGTCTTCCGGTATGCAGGTCTCATCTGAGAGTTGACCATCCGAAATCGGCCCCTCAATCTCCAGAAGCTTAAGCACCAGGCGTTCAAAAGAGTTCAGTTCATCTATGGAAGAGGAAGAGACGTCCGGAAGTGTCACGCGGTATGCCTTTACGGGCCAGGCGATCTTCCGTGAGCGCGCCATGTGGCCATCAACAGGAAGCTTGGCACCGAAGTCAAGCAACTTTATTGCTGGCATTGGAGAATCACCCCTTCCTTTTCGCAGGTTTCGTAAAAGTCGACAAGTCCGGGAATGAACTTATCGGCTAGATCAATGCTAAGAAGAGCGGAATCACCCGCGACGACGAGCAGCCTCTTCTGGCGGCTCATAGACACGTTGAGTCGGTTATAAAGGCAAAGATGGCCAAATAGACGCTGTGCAGCCTTCTGCTCTTCTGGATCGATTCCCACAGGGGTTTTGCGTTTTTCCTTTTCAAGGAATGGCAGCATCGCGGCACCAAGGTCGATACCTGCAGCCGTTTCCTCGGCTCGACGCGTTTCCTTCTGGATGCTCCCAAACAAAGCGTCTCGAATGTTTCTGAAAAGAGATTTTCTAGCGGGCTTGGCCTGATCGCCAGGTTCCGTTGTCGTTCGTATGGGTTTTGCGCTGAATGAAGGAGCAGGGTCCTTGGCCTTCCTGTTGCGAGAAGTTGCAGTCCCCTTGTATCCAAGCGGCAGAGTACGAACCATGGACAAAAACACGACATCAAACTCCATGCCCTGGAAAGAGTCGACCGTTCCGACTCTGAGCCTGCTTTCGTCTGCGCCCAGCCTCTTTAGGGTTTTGCTGATCTGAATTGCCTGAGCCTTGTAGAAGGAGATTACGCCGAAGGACAGGTTCTTGCCTTCTTCAGAGTTCATCCATTCGAACAGCTGATCAGCGATAGCGTCAATCTCGGCTTGCCTTATCCAGCTGGTGCCCATTCGCGTATGAGCGCCCATAGAAGCAGGGACATCCAACCATGCGACGGCCTTATTGTTGGTTTTTGGCAGGTTGTGAACGAACATGGACGCAGGAAGCCCGGAAGAGACTTTCTCATCTGGATCGAACCTCTCGTAGAAATTCCTGCTGATAAAATCGCCGATTAGCGGGTGCATGCGGAACTGCTTGTCGAGAGTGACCCTTCGCTTGATGCCGTCCTGCATCTCGAGTGCCTTGAGTCGCTCTGTAAAGAGATACTCAAACATGGACTTTTTCAGCCATTCGGTCTCATTGACGGCGGCGCCGTCGTCTTCCATTTGTTGAGCGACTTCCTCATCGATGATATGTGGCAGCTGACGGTGGTCGCCGACAAGGATAATTCTCTTTCCTTGTGCCATCGGAACCATGAGGTCGCGCGGCGATACGCGCGCGGCTTCGTCAACAATCACGTAGTCATAGACGAGTCCCGATGAGTCGTCCGATCTGCTCAATCCCTTAAGATTCTGCATTTTCTGACCGGCGCTCTGCTGGCAAGTTGCGGCAAAAGCGAAGCTGTATTCGGAAACAGCATCAGATACCGCCACGCCGTCGTTTTCGAGCTCTGCAACGAATTCAGCAAGAGCGGCAAGCCTCTTGTCTTTGTTGGAGGCGGATGCGGCGGTGACTCTCTTCTTGTATTCGATGAGAAGGTCAAGGACCTCCTGGTTCTCCTTCTCAACACGGAATACAGGAGGAGCCGAATAGCGAATCAGGAGCGCTTTCTTTAAGCG
Source organism: Collinsella sp. HCP3S3_E5 (assembly GCF_052067635.1). Taxonomy (NCBI): domain Bacteria; kingdom Bacillati; phylum Actinomycetota; class Coriobacteriia; order Coriobacteriales; family Coriobacteriaceae; genus Collinsella; species Collinsella sp. HCP3S3_E5. The sequence goes on from NZ_JBQHQF010000013.1 coordinate 46,479, forward strand.
CTTTAAATCGCCCATAAAGGGAGGGATTCCCTTGGAAGTGTTCCACATGCTTGCATCGCGCAGCAGCTTTCGCTCCTTAGGGCTCAGCTGCTCGTCGAGGATATCAAGAGCGTCGTCTGCCCTATCGGGTCCGTCGTCGAGGAATCCTGCGTCTGAAGTCCTGAGGAGTCGCACCGCCCTAGCATACTTCGACCCGCCCTCGCCAACGACTGAGCTGCGTACCGAAAGCTTCAGAGCAAGTTTTCCAGCCTCAGCCACAAGCTCGGATCCGATGACTGCTGCCGGAACCTCGGAAACCATCTTCATCAATGTTGCGGCAAGAGCTTGCGTGGGCGCCATCGCATATTGAGCGGCCAGAATATCTATATCTTTGTACTGGTCAGCCTGATCCAGTTCGGGGTACTTTTCGCGGATTGCATTGACGATTGATTCACACCATGCGTCCAGACTGCGTTCGAACGCAGTGATGTCATCCTCAGTCTGACCAGACCTCTTTCCGATTTTTGGAACAGGAATGGAATTCAGGGAGATCCTGTCAATCATGTTTTCAACGGCATCATGCTGAAAAGCCGTGAGCAGGACCTGGCCCTTTGCCTCAGTGCCCTTCTTGGTGGACTCCTGATTGAGACGCTCAACGATAGCGGCGATAACAGTCGTCTTGCCCGTACCGGGAGGTCCTTGGATCAACGCGATGTCAGGCGTGTTGAGTGCGACCTCGATCGCTTTCTCCTGCATGTAGGTCGGATCATTCTTGAATACCTTTTTGCGGACAAACGCGGTCAGAGGCTTAACCTTTTTCGGGAGCCTGAGCGAGGTAATCTGTCCGTTTTCCTCAAGCAGAAGGCCGAGTTGCGGGTTCGCAGACCTGCCCTCAAGGATGGCGCGACGGGCGCTGTTTCGACGACGAATCTGAGTAATATCACCCTGAAGGGAGAGGATGAACTTTCCTGTCTGGGGAAGATTCTCAACATCAAGCGTAATCTGGCGAGAAGTCTCGTCGTAATCGAGAACCTTGCAGTACTTCGGCTGTCTCCAAGTGGACTTGGAGATCATCCTTGAGAAGTCGCTGAATGCCAGTTCCTTGTTGACGACATAGCTTGGATCATGCTCGACAAATTCCAGGCCTTCTACTCCACCGGAAGCCAGCTCCTCGGCTGCCGTGCGCGAGCAATCGGCAATGGTTATGCTGCACGTGCCATCGCGGTTCTCCATGGAATTGTTGTAATAGATGACGCCAAAATCTCTTGCTTCACGAAGCAGGATTTCGCCCTCGATGCTTCCAAAATCATCCCATGTCTTCAGATAGCTGGAGTTTTCTTGAACGATGTCTGCAAGTTGAGACTTTGCGAGAATCTGAACCTGGCCTGCGGCAGTCCAATCCACAAAGCTCAGTTTGCCATGGGCTAAACGAATGGCCTTATCAGACGCACCTTTGCGTTTGTGCATTTTGGTTGCTACATAAATCGATCCTCCGCGCGAAACAGGTTTCTCTGTTGCCACAAAGGATGCGTTTTCCGACACTACGCAGAAGGAACTCTCCCTGCTGAAACTCAGCATCTTATGCTCTTCAGGAGTATCATCGGCTAGATCGTCGCCCATGGAATCTTCTGCAGGGTTGCCCTCATCGTCGAGATAAGGCGCAAGCACTGAACCCTGGTCAAGTTCATCATCGATCGACGAGCCGGCAAGCATGAAGAAATAGTAGTCGTCGCCTTGACGGTATAGGAATTCATCTTCCAACCTACTCAAGAAGCGACCATCAACGGAAGCGCCTCTCCAGCCCCAGATTTTCCCCATCTGCTCAGCAACGTATTCATCGACACCGATATCCTGGCTGCCAAACTCCAGCGTGTCTTTAGCAAAGAAGACAACCTCGAGCGAGAAGCCGTTGTTCGCGTCGATATCCGTTATGCGCGCAAGGTAAGATTGGCCGGATGCAAACTCTCGATCAAGATCCGCAGCCTGTCGCTTGTCCACAGGAGTTGCGAGGATTAAGTCGCGTCCTGCGAATATCTCGTATTCTCCAGGGTTTGTGACGCTGAGGGCAACGCTGCTGACGGGCCTTTCCTTGATGCTGGCGCCACCATACAACTGGACCATCCTCAGGGAAAAAACCTCTGCGGGAATATCGTTGAATTTCATTAGCAACCCTCCTCTACAAAACGGAAGGTGATGTCGTCTGGGAACTTCTCCGTTCCACGCACGGGCTCGATTCTCTTCACAGAGAAATCAACAAGCGCCGAATATGCAGCGTCATCGCTGTGCTCAAGAGAGAATGCGTTAAAGAGCCTATGAGGAAGAGCCAGTTCATACGGAGCCCCTTTGTCTTCGATCACCATGGACCATTCGGGCGTTTTGGCGATAGCGTAAGCAGGATGGGGCCTTCCGCAGAAGGGGCATTCTTTATTGCTGTTGAAATAGCTCATATGGCAATCGGGACAAACGAGCATGCTGTCGTGAGCCTGGGCAAAGCCCAAGGACCATAGCATTAGCGAAGATCTGCGCCAGTATTTTTCGCGGCCTACGCCAAGAGTTTCCTGGAACAATTTGCGCAAAAACGGCGTCATCATGAGATCGCGAGGCAAGCCGGTCATGCCTTCATTCGAATCGTCAAGCTCGTCATCAACAAAGGGGAGGTAGCCCATATAGGCTTGGTCGTCCAAATCGGCAGGTTTGTCGTCATCTGAAGGCTCGGCATCCCAGTCGTCGCAATCCCAGCCGCCTTCGTCCCCGTCGGGATCAAGCACAGCGCGGCCAATGAACGGATGCTCGAGTGCAAGCATCTCAAATGCCATAACGCTAAAGGCCCAGATATCAGAATACGGCCTGGAACTGTCTATTCCTCGAACAATTTCTGGCGCACCATAGTGAGGGCTGTATACCGATTGACCACCAGTCATCCTTTCGAAGCGAAGATTGTCGGCATCGATGAGCCAAACCTCACAAGGTTCACCATCGGCAATGAATGCATTATTGGGAGACACGTCACCATAGACGAGACCAGCGGCATGCAACCGCGCCAACAGAGAGGCGCATTTATACAGAGCGTAATGCCTGCGCTTTGACGAGCCTGTTTTGGCATAAAACATCAGAGGCGCGGCCGCATCGCGCGAAGGCATCCCCTTAAGCCAATCAGGCAAAGGCTCTCTATCCAGCATTTCGCGGTCTTCGCCATTGAGGTAGAACGATCCAAATGATTTCATCTCGTTCAGCAGGGTCATAACGTAACCCGGCTCGCTTTTAAGAATAGAAACCGGCAGAGAGATGGGCAGACCCTGAGGAAGAGGTAGGCAACGAATTCTGGCAAAGTCGTCCTGAAGATTGGAACTCTTGTCGGGCCGTCCATCGGGACCCAAAGGTTGCTTCACTGCCAAATCGGCATCGCTCGTCCTATAGACAACGCCTTGTCCTCCGCGAGCAAGCTCCTCGGTTATCTCAAATCTATTGCCGTACTGGTCAACCACATAACGACCACTTGATTTGAATGTGTTGTCACTCATTTGAATACTCCCTCTTAAAGAGGCAGGCTATGGTTTTGTCGTCGCTGTGCTTTGGGGTAGGCCAATCAACAAGCATGTCGGCCGCTTGGGAAGAAGCGGTAATAACCGGCAGCTTGCAAAATGCGTCGACAAGGCCACAGGCAAATCCTTCGGCATCAACAAGATCGTCAGAAACACCATCCGTGCAAAGCAGAATCGCTTTGCATCGGTTTTCGGGGATCCCCGTCAATTTCCAGTCGCTGGCCAAAGTGCGTTCAGAGAGCGATTGGGTCATGTTGGAGAAGCTCTCTGACTTCACGTCTTCCAGCAATCGCGCGCTGCCATCGTTGAGGATTGCGACGGCAAGGCCATCGCCCAACATGCCAACCCACACCATGCCGTCTCCCGCACGGAAGCCAAATAAGCAAGTCGCAGATGCGTTATGAGAAGTAAGGGGAACGATACCTTCTAGCCAAATGTCTTTGATATTGTTCAGGAACTCTTCCCTGAGAGAGGGCTCCCTGAGATTAGGGGCGTCGGAGGATAGCAGGGCTCTGCATACAGCCTGGTCAACAGCACGGCATGCCATTGCACTTCCAAACTCGGAGAAGTCTTTTGATCCCATTCCGTCGGAAACAACCAAAATGTCGCAGTTTCCATGGTGAAATGCAGCCCAGGAGTCCTGATTTGGCTTTCCTGTAGTTATGTGCGCAGGGCCAATCTCACTAGCCCCAAAGCTAACCCAACGCTGCATTTAAATCACGCAATCCATCCCTTTAGGGCCGCAAGGAGATCTTCGGCTGAGAAAACGCTCGGCCCCTTCAAGCGAGGATCAGCGTCCTCGCCAATCTTGATAATTCGAAAATGGTTATCTGGTAGCCCTCGACTCCATGAACCAATTTGTTTTCTTGCGGAGGGAGACCAATACCCGTCGCTCATAAGCATGAAATAGCCGTCCTGGAATGGAGCCAGCTTTTCAACAAGAGCTTCTCCGGAAGCGCTACCCGAGCAGGCGAGAATCGCCTCGGGGACTTCTTGACCTGGCTGCCATTTGGCAACAATGGCCTCGTCAGCCCATGCAACGAGCTTGATTTCGGGCAGCTCTCTCTGGAGCCTATAGTATTGGTCAACGGTTCTAATCAGGTTTCGAACGATAAAGCGCTTGCCGCTCTCTACCATGCTTCCCGACAGGTCGCATACAAGAAAAAGCGTCGCCATTAGAACCAGAAGTCGTCTTCGTCATCGAGGTTGATGCCACCACTTACGGGAGCGGGTTCGACGGTCTCCACTTCAACGACAACAGGCTCTGCGGTTTCGGGAGTCTCGTAAGTTGCAACCGGCTCTTCAGCGGTGTCTTCAACCAGGGAAGGAGCAGGCAAAGGCTTAACTTCCCTGTCGTTAGGAACCTGGTTGGGGTTCTGGGAGCGAGTACGAGTCACAACGGACATGGTTACGAACTTGAAGAACTTCACGATGCCGTCAGCCTGATCGGTGGTGAACACCTCATGGCCAGTGCCAGCGACAAAGCGGTTGAGCATGCTCATGTCGGTGTCGCCGCCCACAGCGAGAGCCATGCGGTCACACTTGGCGGAACGACCGTACTCAACGAAATCAACGAAAGGCTGCTCCCAGCTATCGTTGGGATAACCGTCAGTAACAAGAACAACGAGAGGACGATATGCGCGAGAAGGGGTTTGCTCCTTGTCCTCAATGATGCCCTTAGCAAGTTTGAGGGCGCCACCAAGAGGGGTCATGCCGTTAGCGGACACACCGCCGAACTCGATCTGGGTTGCGGAAGTAGGAGAGTTGATAATCCTGGCTCCGGTACCATCGCCGTTGTCTCGGCCACCGAAACCGATGATGGAAACGAGAAACTCGGAAGCCTGGGTTTCCTCCCTTTTGAAGGAGCCAAGCATCTTGCGAACAGCCTCGTTAAGCTTGTTGATTTTGTCTCCATACATGCTGCCGGACTCGTCAAGCAGCAGAATAATAGGAAGGGGCTTTGCCTTGGAGGAGGCAAACTGGGTTACATCAAAACCTGCCATAGTGATCTCTCTCCTCAATATTCTATGCCCGCTTGTCTACGCAGCAGAACGGGCATTCTATAACTTATAAATTTTACCCTTAATCCCTCGCACATTTTTGGAATAGACACTTTCAGAAATATGCGGCGGAAATTATTTTCAATGTGGTCATTATCTCATTAAGCAAGTCGATCGCATTTGCCCAAAAGCCTGCATGACAAACGAATTTTTTGGTCATTCACTTTTTTCCCGATATCAAACACTTGGACTCCCTAAGATAATTGCTTTTGGGAGGTAGCGATGAAAGAAATGTTTACACCGGAAGAATACGCAGCAATGCTGCCGGGTAACGTCGGATTTGATGACGATGCAAGGTCACGCTTACTTTGCGTGTTCGAGATACTTAAATCATTTACCGACAGAGAGCACGGTCTCACCTCTGCCCAAATAAGAGAGATCCTCGAAGCGCGCAGCACCAGCGGCAAGAAGCCTTCCGAACCTTCTGTTCTCAGCGACATCAAAGCGATTTCGGAAAACAGTTATCCCGCCATCGAAGTCGAAACGCCTTCACGTGGCAAGAACGGTGGCTTCAAGTGCAGCAAAGTGTTGATTTCCAGTGCGCAGGCTCGCTTGCTTATCAACATTGTCAGGACATGCAAGTTCATCACCGATGAGGAATGCGAGAGCCTCTGCGAGGCGCTTGAAAGCATGGTCTCAATCTACGAGCAGGATAAAATCGTCGAAGAGGTTTACATCGACGAGCGCTCAAGGCCTCAAGGGCAGGATGTATATAAAGCGGCAGAAGTGGTCTCCGAAGCAATGAAACTCGGAAAAAAGATTTCGTTTGAGTATTGCTATTACGGATTGGATGGCAAAGAGCATCTCGTAGAGAAGGCGGACGGAAGCACTGTGTTTACGGAGACTCCGATTTCTCTTGTCTTCAGCTACGGAAACTACTATCTGGAAACCTGGCCAGAAGAGCAGACCGACGAAGAACATCGCTTTCACTTCGACAGGCGACTCGACCGCATGAGAAATTCAAGAGTCTCAAAAGAAAAGGCCGATTCAAGCAAAGAGATTCATCACCTGAAGAAAACGACATCCCGAAGGATGAAGCAGACCGTCGACATGTTCGGCGACGGCAAAACGCGCAATATCATCCTCGAGGTAGACTCCCTGGCAACCAATGCCGTTTTTGCGCGGTTTGGTTACGACGCCGAGTTCGAGCACATTAGCTTGGGGCCTAATGGAAGGCAAAAAGGATATCTATGGGTCCAAGTCCAGCTTTCGCCGACGTTTTTCCGATGGCTGTTTGGCATGGGCGAAAAAGTTAGGATCGCAAAACCGAAGGGACCGCTATGGGCTACAAGCGGTTCTTGGAAAAGATTCTCCGATGTAAACTACTCCGACCTCCTGTGGGATTACAACGATGCGAAAAAGCAGTACATAGAAAGCCTCAGAAGCATTGCCAACTTCTATGAGAATTAGAGCAAAAGAATGGCGACGCAGTTCTTTCGAACAGCGTCGCCGTTTCATCTACAGGTTCTCACACCATCCTACTGTTCTCGGCCTCTTATTCTCCATCCTCGGCCAATTTACGGGCACGGGATACGGCACCGACACGGACGGCAACTTCATCAAGCTGCTGTTCCCCGAAAACGCCCTTGTAGGGAAGAACGTCCCCGAGAAGATCGCCATCGGTACGTTCAGTTGGCTGTTCCACCTTGTCAGCGACATAGACGGGTCGAACCAAAAGGCCGGCAAGGGAACCGGCATCCCTGGGCCCATTCTGTCCATGCTGAAAGAGCTTTCTTCCACGCCGCTGTTCAAGAACGTCAAAGTCAACTACAAGGAAAGCGAGATCTCGTTCTCGAAATGGGTCTCCAAGCTGTTCAATGGCACCTACTTCAAGGATTCGGAAGGAAAGCCTGTCCGCTTCAACTTCAGGACGGAGATGGGCTTGGCCACGCAATTGCTGGAGCAGTCCCTTTTCGTTCTTGCAAACGAAGTCGTCGTCCGCGTTTTCTACACCATCTCGAGACTTGCTTCGGAGATAAAAACGAAGCATATAGCTTCGTTTGCGGAGCTTAACCAATTGGATCCAAAGAGCTTCTTGCCAATCAACAACAGAGCCCTTACGAGAATGTGCACCGTTTCCAGCGGCACGTTCCTGGCAGTCAATTCTGCAGGGAGCGCCATAAAGGCCGGAATAGCGTCCAAGGGAAGCAAGGCTGCATTCGCCAAGGCCTTTTTCCTGAACATAAACTACCCCGGCATCGGAAGATTCGCTGTCGCTTGCTTCTTTGACGCCAAATACATCAAGGAAGACGTCGCAACTGTGTACAAGAAAGCGATGACCGAACACGAGAGACAGAAGCAACTAAGGGAACAAGAGCTTCAGAGGCTTTCCGCAAAATACAGATTCTTGACGCTCAACTCCGACCAAACCAGGCTCCTGTACTCCTTCCAGTCGATGATGGTGGCCTTTGACATCCTGAACACGAAAAAGGCGGATCTGGCGCTGACGAAATCAAAATGGAAGGACGAATGGGAGGCCAGCGTCTGCGAATCCCTGGATGTAACCAGAGATGAATTCTTCATCCGCAGCGGAAGACAGGCATTCGACTTAATGGAAGAAATCTCCAATGACGTCGAAGACCGTTCCTGGATTGACCTCCTGGTTCTCGAGTTGTCCAGATTCGCGCCTTACTACCAACTCGGTCTCGAAGAGAACAAGTCTTATAAGAAGCTCAAGGTCAAGACCGACTACCTTGGCGACGTTTTCTGCAAGGGTCAGAACTACATTGGCAACACCGATGTGAAGGCTATTCAAAAGGCATACACGTATGCGGTCGGAACGATAACCGGCAATCGAAAAAGGGTAGCTGCTGCAGCGGTAGCGACGCTTGCGGTCACTGCGGCGACTGCAGGAGGCGCATTATTCTTCGCTCCTGAAATTGCAGTGCTTATCGCGGGCGATGCGGTGGTAGGGCTTTCAGGCGCAGCGTTAACTAGTGCCAGCCTGGCTTTCGTCGGAGGAGGCTCGCTTGCAGTTGGCGGCATGGGCATGGCTGGCGGAACTGCGATTCTTACGGGAGGTGGCGCACTACTTGGCCTAGCAGGATCAGGTGTAACCACGGCGGCGACCGTTGCCGTGCAATCGTCTGAGTCTTTCGTGCAAAGCGAATGTTCCAAGCTTCTCGCGTTCTGCTCCGAAATCGCCGTCAAGAAATACGGACGCTACGACATCGCCTCTCTAGCGCAACAAGGAATGCAGAGCTGCGCAGAGGAGCTGCGCGCCGAAATCGAGAAGTTGTCGAATGCGGATAACGGACCTGACAAAAAGCTTATCTCCCAAATGAAGAAAAGCTTGAAGTGCATGGAGCGCTGCGAGAAGGCCCTCGAGAAGCTGCAGGGTTCAAGAAGGCTGCTGGACTAGCTCGACTGGGACAAACTGCCCCAGTGACTCTGAGATAGGAGGGACCCCATGAAGAAGTTCGAGAAGATAACCGCCATTATCCCCCTGCTCGAATCCGAGAATCGCCACGGCGAGTGGATTGTCGACACCGAGAGTAAGGGCACACCGGAAGATCCAATCCAGTTCCCCTTTGTGGGCTACAGCGCAGCTGCACACCGGCTAATCGAAGCAGTGCATGAATGCGTGGATGATCTTCGTGACGAGATGAACGTCTTCAACTACATGGGCGTGCTGGAGAGCTATGGCCTCAACGGCGAGAAAGACGTCCTTGCGGCAGACGTCTCCTCTTGCGATGCGAAATGCACACTGGCGATGATTCTCACGATCATCCGCCAGGACAGGTTCTGTGAAGGCTTGCTTCTCAGCTATCTCGAAAACGGGAAGATGCTCGAATGGATGAAGCGCCTGAAGGAAATCGACAACCAATAGCGCTGGGGACAAATTGTCCCAATAAGGACATTTGCAACCCACATCCGATTAGCACCAAGCCACTTGCGATTATTCCAAACGAATAATGTCCAAATCATTCTGCAAACATGCAGGAGGGCGGCATCACGTGCAAGCCACTTGCGTCAACTGCTTTGCAATTGTTGCTGGTGGCTTGCATGCGATATCGCACCAAACCACACAAAAGGGGAGGATTTGGCTGCTCTACCCTGCCCCATTTCTCTACTGGGACAAAAACGAAACTCAACACCCCCGAGTTTCATTTGAGTTTCGGTTATTAGAACAGTTTTGTCTCACTTTTGTGCCGTCATGTGTCGCAATGTATCGCCACATCCGTTTTCCGTATAAAGTACAAGACGACATGGAAATGCCCAGATATTCGATTTATTGAGTGGGAATAGGAGAAAACTGGGAATAGAATTCCCAATTTTAGTAGGAACAGCGTAATTAGGTACGCGAATGGGAAGGGGAGTCCCGCGGGACTCCCCTCTGTTTAGATCGAGAATTAGAACGGTAACGTCACGTATGCTTTATGCGTGCTTGCGTTTGCGATACGCGATTAAAGCGATGCTGACTGCGATCAGGGCTGCTGCACTGAAGCAAAGGGATGCCAGGAGTGCCATCTGGTTGTCACCGGTCCGGGGGATTGTTGAGTTGGTGGGAGCGGAGTCGGCATTCTTCTCCCACTGGGCGTACAGGGTAGTGTCCTGGTCTGCGTTCTTTTTGGCGTCGAAGGCCTGCTTGCCTTCCTTGTCGTAGGTCCAGCCCTTGAAGGTGTAGCCTTCAGCGGTGGGATCATCGATAAGGGTGATGGGCTTGCCCTTCTCGGTCTGCTTGGTCACACTGTCGCCGTGGCCGTTCATGTCGAAGGTGACATCGACCATTTCGATGGTGGGAGTTTCCCAGACAGCCGTGAAAGTGATGTTTTCTTTAGCGGTGTATTCGCCTTTAAGGGGATCGGTGCCTTCGGAGCCCTTAGGAATCCAGCCAACGAATGTGTAGTCGCCGTCAGTGCCTAGATTGGGGAGTTCGACGATCTCACCCTTGTTCACGGTTTTGGCCTCAGGCGCGGTCCCGAATTCGGATTCGAAGGAAACGGTGACCTTTTCCTTTTTGGTCCATTTGGCGTAGACGGTCATGCTTGTAGCGGCGGTGCCGTTGAACGAGGTGGTGAGGCTCTCATCGGTGAACCAGCCGCCAAAGTCATAATCTGGGTCGGTGGGCTCGGGCAGGGTGACGGACGTCCCCTTCTTGACCTTAATGGGGTCAATCTGGGCTCCGTGGCTGTTCATATTGAAGGTCACGGTGACGGTTTCGTAAAGCTCTGCTTTAGTGAATCGGGTATTGGCATCCGAGCCTTCAATGGAAGATGCTCCGGTTTGGCCGCCATTAGGAATAGGGTCTGTAAATTTGGCGATTAATGTTTGTCCATCATTCGTTGTCAACTCAAGGACAGATGGGGGAATTGTATCTCCGCCGTTATTCGTGATATGGGCCTCCAGGTAATCGCTCGAGCTAGCTCGAGCGATTGAAAGCGAAAGATTCAATCCATTATCGTCAGGAAAAGAATAACTTTCCGGCGTTAGGTCTCTATTCCAAGTGGCAATGGGTCCTTCGCCTTCAGCCCAGGCGTAATTCTGGGTGCCGGAGAAGGTGAAGGCGCAAACGCCGACTATGGCTGCGAGCGTGAGGAAGAAAACCGTCCGGCGCCTGGCCAAGGTCTCTTTAACCTGTATCTTCATCGTATCCTCCAATTCAAGCGTGCGTTCCCTATTGCAACATTGCATTTCATGTTAACAGAGAATTATTTTCGGGCATGTCCCTTGCTCGGCTCGGGCTTGCTCTGGACGGGGATGCTTCGTGGTCTTGATGGGGTGGGTGCCTAATTCGAAGGAGGCAGAATCTGGTTTGGTGGTGCAGAAAAGTAACAAATATGATTTATTAGAGAGGTAATTACATTCAAACGACGCATAGCCAACAAAGACTCGGTTATTCTTTACCAAATCGAAAAAACGCAGCAACACACTGTACGTCGTGTTGCGTTTTACGTTGGTTCAATTCGATGCGATTGGAGCAGACATGAGCTTCATGGATTCCAAATTCTCCAAATGGGGAGAGGTCGAAACTGCAGTTCTCTCCCAATCGCTTGCGAAAAGATTTGCGAGGGTGATGCTGGCGGCAGTGCTGGCAGCATCTTTTCTGCCCGTCGCAGCTTTCGCTGATGAGGGCGGGGCGGTAAGCGATCCCGTTGGCAATGCAATCAGTGGCCCAAATCAGATTCAGTACGGCATGACTGCACAATATACCTATAACAATGGAAAACCAACGTCTGTATATGAATGGAGCTATGATCCTACCCAAGAAAACGGTGGAGCTATCAAAATCTCGAGTGTTGACAAATCGCCTAATGGGCAGATCGTTTCTGTAACGGGAACTCAAGTCGGCTACGTGATTTTGAGGGTTTCGGAAGATGGTCAGCCTATATGTAAAAGGAAGATCCTGATTTCACGGCGTGATATAACATTGACTTCCGGTAGCCTCGAGAAGATGTACGACGGCGAGGAACATAAGGGCGGATCAGTAAGCATCGATGGCGGAGATCTTGTTGGTACTGACGAATTAGATGTCACGTGGACCAAGTCTCTGACGGATGTTGGCGAGGTGGATAATGAGTTTTATGTAACTTTCACTTCAGGTACTGCCGCCAACTACAATATTACCTATAGATATGGCAAATTGAAGGTCACACCACGTGTGGTGACCCTGAAGTCCGCCGATTTGAGCAAGGAATACGACGGCGAGCCGCTGACCAACGGTACTGCTGCCATCGCCATCGAGGGTGAGGGTTTCGTTAAGGGTCAGGGCGTAAGTTACACCTTTACCGGCTCGCAGAAGATCGTCGGCTCCTCCGAGAATGCGTTCGAATGTATCCCCAACGAGGGAACCAATCTGGACAACTATCAGATCAACAAGACGTACGGAACCCTGACCGTTACCGACCGTAGCGAGAAGTACCAGATTACCCTCACTCCTAATTCCAAGTCCGTGACCTACGACGGCACCGAGAAGTCCGTATCCGGTTTCGAGACCCTGGAGTTCCAGATCAATGGTCAGACCTTCTACGTTTCCGGCGTTGAGGCTTCTGCAACGGGCACCGATGCAGGCGAGTACCCTGTCGAGGTTTCCGGCCAAGCTGTCGTCATCGATCCCGACGGCAACGATGTGACCGACCAGTTCATCGTGAACATCGACGATGCCAAGCTGACCATCGTCGGGGTCGACTCCGATAAGTCTGCATCCAATCTCCCTCACACCGGCGATAGCGCCGCCCTCTATGCAATGGGCATCTGCGGCGTTGCGATCGCTGCCGGTGCTGGGGCGCTCTTCACGTTCAGAAAGCGCAACAACTATAAATAAGCACGGATACCATTGGTGCAGCTCCATTGAAATGAAGCGCTAAGATAATCAGGAAAGGGGCCTTCCCGTCTGGGAAGGCCCCAACTTTGTGCGCGAGCATGGCATGTCAGAGAGCAAGCGTTTTGTTGAGGGGGTAAATTGTTTGCTAGCAGCCTCTGACCATGCTAAATCTGTCTACTATTCAAACAGAAAAACGAGCAGCTCAACATATTTTCCTGCAGAAAAGAATACGGCAGTGCACGCAACGCGGCCGGCCCCTTCCCTTCCTGCCGAAATCCACACACCTGCCATCCGCTTTTTCTATGCAAATATTCACAAACACGCAAAAAAGGAATACAAATGCCTTATCTATTGATTTGAACGAGGAAGGAAACACAATGGGTAGACTCGAAGGCAAGGTTGCTATCGTAACGGGCTCCACCAGCGGCATTGGCATCGGTATCGCAAAGGTATACGCAGCCGAGGGCGCAACGGTTGTTATTAGTGGTCGTCGTGCCGAAAAAGGCCAAGTTGTAGTTGATCAAATTGTTGAAGCAGGCGGCAAGGCAAGCTTCCACTATTTCGACATTACCGAACCAGCAAGCATCGAAGCGCTTATTGCAGACACTGTAGAGCAATACGGCAAGCTCGATATTTTGGTAAACAATGCAGCAAACGTTGCCCTCAAGGACGGTCGTGTTGACGAGCTCACCCTTGAAATGTGGGACGCTATTTTGGAAAGCGACCTGCGTGGCACCTTCTATGCAACGAAGTGCGCTATCCCCTACATGAAAGAAATTGGTGGCGGCGCAATCGTAAACATTGGCTCTATGGCATCATGTGCAGGCGACTTAGGTTCTACCGCTTATGCATGCGCCAAGGCGGGCGTAGACATCTTCACGCAATACGTTGCCTTGCAATACGGCAAAGACAACATCCGCTGCAATTGCATCCGTCCAGGCTTGATTGTTACGCCAGAAAACGAGGCGAAGGTTCCTCAGATGCTCAAAGATATCTTCTTGGGTAGCATCATGGTTAACCGCTACGGTTGCCCAGAAGACATTGCTCATGCAGCCGTGTATTTTGGCTCCGATGAAAGTACCTACACCACGGGACAGATCATCAACGTTGACGGCGGCATGAATTCGCACGCTCCAACCGTTGCTCAGTTCCGCCAGATGAATTCCCGCACGTGGTAATTCGTACAGGCGAATAGACCAGTACGAAAGCGCGAACGCGAGAATGCGGAAAGCGTGAACGCATGAACGCATGAACGTGCTAGAGTGTGAAAGCGCGAAGGTGCGCATGACTGAATGCGCGAAAGCACACCACGCACGCAAAAGATTTCTTGCAGATAAAATCTACATGGCCACCCTTTGCGGGTGGCCATGTTTTTTGTGCAGGCAATCTGTTGGCTAAGGCTTATAGGACAAAATGTGTGTCCACGTTGGGGCATCGGCGCAGGTCGATGCCCCTTTTTCATCCGTATAAATTCCGTGCCCGTTTTTAACCGCTCGGATAGAATGTGTGTCCGGTTGCCTATCGTTCCCGCAGGCAGATAACCTTTTCCGGAACCGTTAAAAACCCTTTCGGAAGAGGTGCCCATGAAGACCGTCTATTGTCCCTACTGCGGCGGGCGGGCCTTCAGGAGCAGGACGGCCGAGCTCCGGGAGGTCTGGCCCACGCTCGCCCCCGACGGCGGGTTCTCCAGGGCCGTGCGCGAGACCTGGCCGCAAACCATGGTCCAGCGCTGCCTTTGGCATGATTTCTCCTAGGTGAACAGGCACACGACTAGCAGGCCGAGGCTGAGGGCGGGGATCGAGCTGAGGGGGCTGGCCGTCGACCTTATGCACGTTGAGACCCTGAGGGAGGCCGGGCAGCGGCAGGCGCCTTCTCGGCAGATACATCGATTGAAAGGCCCGATTCATTCTCGACAGGCACGATGCCGAACTCGTCCTCCAGCTGCAGAAGGAGGCCCAGGAGGTCTCGGGCGTTCTCTACCCTGAAGTCCAACAGGCAAGCGGAGAGATGTCGAGAGCTTCGGCGATGGCTTGCACCTGAGGCTGCTTGAGAGTCCTGAAATCCGTCTCATAGTGACGGATCGCGCCCTTGGAGACGCCGATTTTCTCGCCCAGCTCTCCCTGATAGAGCCCGCGAAGCTTACGGTAGTACCTGATTTTCTCGCCGGTAGTAAAGTGCGCTAAAACAAATTGGAGAGCGAGAAGCCCTTTCGG
The DNA here is from genome assembly GCF_052067635.1 of Collinsella sp. HCP3S3_E5. NCBI lineage: Bacteria > Bacillati > Actinomycetota > Coriobacteriia > Coriobacteriales > Coriobacteriaceae > Collinsella > Collinsella sp. HCP3S3_E5. The sequence continues at coordinate 61,537 of NZ_JBQHQF010000013.1, forward strand.
GATACTGCGTTTTTGCGTATTGCCGCAGTGCCGGTAAGGACTGCGAAGTCGCATAGATTGGCCCCCGCGGCTCTGCGGGACTAATGACCGCAGAGCCGCGGGGGCTTGTGTTCGAGGGTTTGTGAGCCGTTCTGTATTGCTGGCACCTTCTGGCGTGGTTCTATCCCTTGTAGACGATTCGGCCGTCGGAGATGGTGTAGATCACGCGCGTGTCGGAGATGGCCTTGGCATCGGCTTCGAGAATGTTGGTGTCCAGCACGACGAGATCGGCGAACTTGCCTACTTCAACGGTGCCGATAATATCGTCCATGAAGTTCTGGTAGGCGTCGTTCTTGGTGTAGGCCTCGAGCAGCTGGTAGGCAGTGAGCCCCTGTTCGGGCCAGCGGGTCATGTCGGTGTCCTCTTCCTCGGGATAGGGCGAGTTGCGGGTAACGCCAACCTCGATCGCATCGAGCGGGGCAAATGGAATGACGGGGGCGTCTGAGGAGCCGCTGATGCAGATGCCTGCCTCGGCCAAGTGCTTTGTTGGGTACAACGCCATGGCGCGCTCGTCGCCGATATAGGCGCGCTCCAGGTCCATGAGATCATCGTGGTACATCATCAGGAATTGGAGATTCGCCACTACATCCAAATCGGCCATGCGCTGGATATCCTCATCGGTAATGGCGCATACGTGGGTGATCGTGTGCCGCGCGTCGCGCTTCCCATTGGTCGCCCGAGCCTCCTCGAAGGCATCAAGGGTGCCGTGAACGGCGCCGTCGCCCATGGCGTGCACGTGCACCTGAACGCCTTCTGCATCAAAGTCGTGTACAAGACGGGTAAAGTCTTCCTGAGACCAGATGGGTTCGCCGCACCAATTATCGCCGAGTCCCGTTGATTCCTGGTAGGGTTCCAGGAAGACGGCGGTGCCTCTTTCGGTCACTCCGTCGTAGAAAATCTTCACGGTATTCGAAGAAATCATGTCTGTGGCGGAGTCGTTGTAGGACTTGATGGCGGAAAGCACCTCGTCATAGGTGCGGCCTTCTTTCATAGTGGGGACGACGTTCATGCGCAGGGTCAAATTGCCCTCGTCCTCCAACTCGTGATACATGTCGATAACATCAAGACCGCCTTGGGTGATATTTGTAATGCCGGTTATGCCATAGGAGTTTGCTTCCTTCATGAATTTGCGCATGGCCTTTTTCAGATTATCGTTGGTCATGGTGTTGGGCATGATGGCGAACACAATTCCCTTGGCGGCATCGGAGACGCACCCCGAAGGCTCTCCCTTCTCATTGCGATAGAACAGGCCGCCTTCTGGGTCGGGGGTGTCGGCAGTTACGCCAGCCATTTCGAGGGCCTTGGAATTGACCCAAGCGGCGTGGTAGGAGACGTCGTGGATGAGAATGGGCTTATCGGGGCAGATGGCATCTAGATCTTCTTTCGAGGGCCCGGGATTCGAGCCGTCGGGAAGCTGGTAGGCATTGAGCATGAAAGGCGCTCCGATGTAGCCCTCCTCGTCGGGATGGGCCTCCACGAAGGCGCGGATTGCCTTGAGGTATTCCTCGTTGGTGGTAAGCCCCGTCAGGTCGATCTGGAAGAGGGCGTTGAACCAGTTGGCGGGGGCGTGGATGTGGCCGTCAATGAAGCCGGGGGAGACGAACTTGCCATCGAGGTCGATGACTTGAGTCTTGTCTCCTACGAAAGCATCGATGCCCGAATCGTCGCCCACGTACACGATCTTGTTGCCCGCGATAGCGACGGCTGATGCAACATCGCTTTCTGACACCATGGTCTGCACATGGCCGTTGCGGAGCACGATATCGGCAATGTTTTGATCGGCGGAACCGGGCGTGGCATTTGATCCAGGCTGCTCCCCGGATGCGCATCCCCAGAGTCCGCCCGAGAACGCGGTAGCCGCTAGGGCGCTCGATCCAATGACGAAACGACGGCGGCTGAGAGGTTGCTTCTGATGGGATGTGCTCATAAGACCCTCCTTAATTTGGTTGCAGCGCTGTCTCTTTTTTGCGCTGCAGTAATTCAACCTTAAGAGTCAGGGGGTCCTTTGTTAAGAAAAACAGAGAGGGATTTGAGATTAATCGGAGGATGATTTTCTATCCCCCTGTCTCTGAACAGCGAAAATGCAGAGAGACAAATCGGACGTTGGGGTAGTTTTAGCTTTGGGTGCTAAATCTTCTATAATGTTGCCGCTTGATGAAGGAGGAGTCGTGTCCCTCGCTTTTCTCTACAATGTGGCAAGTTGCATCGCCTATGCGTTTGTCAGTGCTGCCTATGGGACTCTGCATTATGTCGAGCGCAGGCGGGGCTATCTCTTCGTCGCGCTCACCTTCCTTGCGTATACGATAGATATTAATACTGTATTCATGTATGAGTTCGTTCCGGAATTCGCGATGCAATTCGAGGGCGCACGAAACGCCTATCCTATGTTCCGTGTTGCATTCAACATGGTGGTAATCCTCTTGTATCGGCTCGTTCTCGGCAGCTTGCTCTCGCGCAGCTTCTCTCTCGTAGAGGGATTTTTTTGGGCAGTTTGCATGATGGTGGCTTTGGCAAGTGGCGCTTCGTCAGTCGAATCGGTTGCACTATGGCGCGAGTTTCTCTTTACCAGGTTGTTGGCGATCTGGGTAATAGGGTACGGCATCTGCTGCTTGGCGGCAGAGTTTCGACGTATGAGCCGATGGCGATGGGTTCTCTCGCTCTTACTTGTGCTCATATATGCCTTGGCGGAAGCGGCAACGTATTTGGCCTTTGGACAGGAGGGCGGCGCGCGCTCCGCCTCTCCTCGTAGGGTTTCCGTTGAGATTATGGCGCTTTGCTTCACCGTGGCTGCGTATGTCTTTCTTGCACATCATCGGCGGATACGTAATGTGCGGTTGGCGGAATCCCTTGTGCCCTGGATCGCCCGCGAATACGGGCTGACCAAGCGCGAGGAAGTACTGTTGTCGCTCCTTGAAAAGGGCGCATCGAACAAGGAGATTGCTGAGCAAGAATGCATTTCCGTCAACACGGTGAAAACCCACATATCGAATATTTACGCCAAGCTTGGTGTGAGTAGCCGAGACGAGCTTGCGCAAAAACTTAGAAAGGAACTGCGCGGCCGTAAGAGGGCCGGGCTCTGAGAGGCTGGGGGTCGGTGCGGCTACCCGGCCGCCCCCTACGGGAGCAGCTCGTCTACGTATTCTTGGGTGTCGGCGCGTCGGTTCCTTAGAACGGAGGCGCAAGGTGTTGACAGCGGCGCACAGGGCGAAGAAACCAGTTCAATATCAATCCGTCTAGGCGTTAGGACTAGTTAGGATTAGTTAGGATTAGCTAGGATTAGCCAGGGTAAGGTGTGCGGTGAGCTAATGTAATCTGAAAATAATCCTGGTTATTTCTTCTCAAAACTACGGGTGCGCCCCATGCTGTGTGGCGCAAGGGAGCGTCTCGCTCATTTCGGGGCGCTTCATGGGAGCGCGGTCCGCAAGGGGCGGTCCGGCCAACGAATTTTGAAGGAGATTTCAATGGTCAAAGATTACATCGACACCAACGACTTCACAAAAGAAGAGCTGCTCGGCATGGTAGATCTGGCCATCGCCATGAAGGGGCTCATCAAGGAGGGCGGCGAGTACCCGCACCTGCTGAAGGACAAGACCCTCGGCATGATTTTCCAGCAGGTGTCCACCCGTACCCGCATCTCCTTCGAGACGGCCATGACCGACCTCGGCGGTCACGCCGAGTTCTTCGGCCCCGGCTCCATCCAGCTGGGTGGCCATGAGTCCATCGAGGACTCCGGCCGCGTTATGGGAAGCCTCGTCGACATCCTCATGGCCCGCGTCGATCGTCATAAGGATGTAGTGAGCTTGGCGAAGTACTCCGCGGCCCCCGTCATCAACGGCATGAGCGAGTACAACCATCCCACCCAGGAGCTCGGCGACCTCATGACCATGATCGAGAACCTCCCCGAGGGCAAGAAGATCGAGGACTGCAAGTTTGCCTGGATCGGCGATGCCACCCAGACCTGCGCGTCGCTCATGTTCATCTGCACGAAGATGGGCATGGACTTCGTGCAGTTCGGACCGAAGGGGCATCAGATTCCCGACGGCTGCCTGCATATTGGCACCGATGAGGAGCGCGCCGAGTTCGGCAAGCATCTCATGGCTATCGGCGAGGAGAACTGCAAGGTCTCCGGCGGCACCATCACCATTTCCGACGACATTTCCTGCATCGAGGGCGCCGACTTCGTGTACACCGATGTGTGGTACGGCCTCTACGACAGTGAAGTCTCCAGCTCCAGCTACATGGATGTGTTCTATCCGAAGTACCAGGTGACCTGGGATATGATGAACGTTGCCGGTCCGAACAGCATGTTCATGCACTGCCTGCCCGCCAACCGTGGCGAGGAAGTCGTCGACGAGGTCATGGACGATCCCGAGCGCTCCCTGTGCTGGGTCGAGGCCGAGAACCGCAAGCACTCCATTCGCGCCATCCTGGCCACTCTGTGCCCCCAGAGCGAGCCCGACGAGGAGAAGGCTGCGGCATACCGCGCCACCATCAATGAGCGCATGGCCGCTTTCGGTAAGCACGGTCTGTAAGACGTACCAGGTCGGGCGAGCTACGGCTCGCCCGCCTTCGCAGGAGATGGGCGACCTCATGGCCATCGGAGAGGAGAACTGCAAAGTCTCCGACGACAACCGAGTGCATCAAGGGCGCCGACTTCATCTACACTGACGTGTGGTATGGCCTGTACGATGCTTTCTGATGGGCGGCAGCAGATCCTTGTCTCTTGCTGCCCATCATCTGCGCCACTGCGCGTAAGCACTGGCGCCCTGTCTGAAAACGACTGAGCAAAGGATTAAATATGAGTGACGGAAAGAAAAAGCTTTCCTTCCTGACGGTCATTTCGACCATCATCTGCGTCGTCTTCGTTTGCGAGGCCGCCGCTCCTGCTGCTGCCATTGGCAACCAGCAGTTCTTCTGGTGGATCTTCCTGATCCTGACCTTCCTGCTCCCTTACGGCATGGTCGTCGCCGAGCTCGGCACCACCTATGACGGCGAGGGCGGCATTTACGACTGGGTACGCGATGGCCTGGGCGACAAGTGGGGCGCCCGCATTTCGTACTACTACTGGGTCAACTACCCGCTGTGGATCGCCTCGCTGGCGACCATGTTCCCCGACATCCTGGGCATGGTCTTTGGCGTCGAGTTCAACCTGATCGCCAAGATGGGCATCGAGCTCGCCTTCGTGTGGATCGTCTACCTCATGGGCCGCTCCAAGGCGGCCGACTCCGAGTGGGTCCTCAACGGTGGCGCCCTGATCAAGGTCGCCGTTGCCGTCATCGTCGGCGCCCTGGGCATCTGGTATGCCATGGAGAACGGTTTCGCGAGCGACATGTCCGCCGCCACCTTCCTGCCCGAGCTCACCAACACCAACGCCCTGGGCTACCTGTCCATCATCATCTTCAACTTCACGGGCTTCGAGGTCATCTGCACCTTCGCTAAGGACATGGAGAACCCGACCCACGACATTCCGAAGGCCATCATCCTGGGCGGCCTGACCATTGGCGCCATCTACCTGTTCGCTGGCTTCGGCATCGGCGCCGCCATCCCGGCCGACTCCATCGACCCCGACTACGGCATGATCGTCGCAGTCCAGACCATGGTGGGCGATTCCGTGCTCTTCAAGGTCATCTGCATCGCCTTCCTGATCACCCTGTTCGCCAACATGGCCGCCTGGTCCTTCGGCGTCAACTCCGTCGCCCGCTACGCCGCCGAGCACGGCAACATGCCCAAGGTCTTCGCCTCGATGATCTCCGAGGACGACATGCCCAACGGCGCCAACCTGGTCAACGCCGTCGTCGCCTCCCTGGTCCTCTGCCTGCAGCTCGTTCCCGTCGACGCCATCTCCGACGGCGTCTTCTGGATGCTCTTCGGCACCTCCGTCGTCTTCCTGCTGCTCACCTACATCCCGATGTTCCCGGCGTTCCTCAACCTCCGCAAGAACGACCCCAACCGCGAGCGCATCTTCACGTTCCCGTTCAAGGGCGCGATGATGAAGGTCATGCTGGCCATCCCCTGCATCGAGCTGATCCTGGCCATCGTCGCGACGCTGGTGCCGTTCTCCGCCGCCGAGATCGGCGAGAAGGTCCCGATGATCATCATCTTCATCGTGCTCATGCTCATCGGCGAGGTCGTCCGCGTCGTCAGCGCCAAGGGCCGCGAGACCGAGTACAAGGGCCTCACCCCCGAGCTGGCCGCCCAGCGCCTCGCCGAGGAGGCCGAGGAGAACTAGGGCACCCGGCCCCGGGCACCCCGGCCTCTCCGGGGGCGTGCCCGGGCGACGGGTCCGCCAACCATTCCCCGGGGCGGGTGCAGGCGATAGCTCCGGCAGCCGCCGACCGCCCCGACCCCTCTCTGTTTGTGTCAAGCTCGGGCTTTCAATTGAGGCAGCGGTTCTTTTCACACGTGGCAAGGAAAGGTTTCAGGTTTGGCAAAGGCGTGCCTCTTTCTCTCTTTGGCTTTGCC
>NZ_JBQHQF010000014.1:0-67976 GCF_052067635.1 Collinsella sp. HCP3S3_E5
GCGCGGCTGCGCCTATGGCACTTCAACATCATTGTCGCAGCCCCGACCCGCGGTCACGAGCGGGGGCTCCTATCTTTTTAGTGCCCTCGGATTGGGTCATAGTGTCTGTCGGTAGTCTTTTTGGGACGGGGCTTTTTTAGCTGCCCTACCTCAAATAAGGACTTAATCTTCGAAAGCGCTGGACTGGGTAGCTAAAAAAGCCCCGTCCCAAAAAGACTACCCGGTGAAGGGACAAGGGGACAGCCCCTTTGTCGCATTGGTGGATATGTCGTGCGTTCTGCGTATGGCAATATAAGATGGTTATTTGCGTTAAATGGAATTCGATTGTTTTGAGGGTAGGGGATTTCTTTGGGTCGTGGTGCGGATATGACGCCGCCTTTGCGTTGGCGGTTGGGTGTTGCTGGTGGGGTGGCGCTCTTTGTGTTGCTTGTTGACCAGCTGACCAAGCTTGCGGTTCGTGCCGTGGGCGATACCCTGCATATGACCGCTATCCCCGGCGTGATCGATTTTGTGTTTGTCCGCAATATCGGAGCTGCCTTTAGCATGGGCGAGGGCCATGGCATAGCGTTTGCCGTGCTGGCGCTTGCGGCCATTGTCGCCATTGCCGTGTACTTGCTCCGTGCTCCTCAGCTCGCTCGCCTAGAGGTCGTGGGTATGGCCATGGTTGCGGGCGGCGCCATCGGCAACGCGATCGATCGCCTGGCCATGGGCTTTGTGACTGATTTTATTGCCACTACCTTCATTGATTTCCCCGTCTTTAACGTGGCCGATATCGGCATTACCGCCGGTGTCGTGCTGGCGATCATCGGATACATGTTCTTGAGTCCCGCCGCTCGCGAGGTCGATGCGACCGCCGAGCTCAACGCCCGTGACGAGGCCCGCGCCAAACGTAAAGCTAAGCAGCGTGGGGAGCGTGCCCGCAAGATTCGCGAAAGGAATGAGCGCTAATGGCCGACATCCATATTCTCGTTGCCGACGATTGCACCGGTCAACGTCTCGACGCCTATCTGGGCGCCAACGATGGCTGCCCCACGCGCTCTGCCTGCGCGCATCTGATCGAGGGAGGCACCGTTGCCGTCAACGGCGAGACCTGCCTATCTAAAAAGTATGTCGTACGCTCCGGTGACCGCATCTCGGTCGACCTGCCCGAGCCGCACGACCCGACCGACGTGATCCCCGAGGCCATCCCGCTCGACATTCGCTATGAGGACGACTATCTTATGGTGCTCTCCAAGCAGCGCGGCCTGGTGTGCCATCCTGCGCATGGTCATGAGAGCGGCACCCTTGCGAATGCTCTGGTCTATCACTGCGGCATCGACCATCTTGGTACCGTGCAGGGCGAGGACCGCCCCGGCATCGTGCATCGTCTGGATCGCGATACCTCGGGTCTTATGCTCGCGGCTAAAGACGACGACACCCAGCGCGCGCTCCAAAATCTCATTCGTACGCGCACGCTCGACCGTCGCTACATTACGCTCGTTCACGGGCACATCGCCATGGACGAGGGCACTATCAACACCGGTATTGCCCGATCGACGCGCGACCGCGTGAAGATGGCGGTTTCCGATGACCCCTTTGCGCGCCAGGCCATCACGACCTTTAAGGTCCTTGAGCGCTTTGATTCCACGCGCTTCGACGACGGCTACACGCTTGTCGAGTGTCACCTGTTTACCGGCCGCACGCATCAGATTCGCGTTCACATGCGCCATATCAACCACGCCTGCGTGGGCGATCCACTCTATGGCAAGTGCGATGCTCGTGCCGATCAGGGTTTGACCAGGCAGTTCCTGCATTCCTGGCGTGTGGCGTTCGATCATCCCGTGACGGGGGAGCACATCGAGTGCCGTGACGAGCTGCCATGGGATCTTGCGGCGGTTCTGGATGATCTGGCCCCGCGTTCGCTCGGCCGCACTGCCGCTGGCAATGAAATCGTCCCTCAGCTCGGTCTGCTCGAGGCCTAGCCAGTATTAGGTGGTTTCTTGAACTCCGTAAGCCTGCGGTAAGATATACGGTTGTTTACGTCACGCGTTCCTGGGAGCCTGCATGCTCGCCTTTTTACAAACCAACACACCCATCGTGATCTTCAACCAGATTGTCGTCACGCTGCTTACGGTCTGCTTTCTGTACCAGGTGGTCTTCTTTGTCATCGGTGCTCTCCGTGGTGAGGTCGCGCCTCCCAAGGCCAAGAAGCTCCATCGTTATGCCTTCTTTATCGCGGCGCATAACGAGGAGGCCGTGATCGCCAACCTCGTGCGCTCCATTAAGGACCAAGATTATCCGTCCGAGCTTATCGAGGTCTTCGTGGTCGCCGATGCCTGCACCGACAACACGGCGCAGCTCGCGCGCGAGGCGGGCGCCGTCGTCTATGAGCGCAATGACTTGGCCCGTAAAGGCAAGAGCTGGGTCATGGACTATGGCTTCGACCGCATCCTTAACGAGTATCCCGATACGTTTGAAGGCTACTTTATCTTCGATGCCGATAACGTTATCGCCCGCGATTACGTGTCCATGATGAACGATGCTTTTGACCAGGGCTTCCATGTTGTTACGAGCTATCGCAATTCCAAGAACTTTGGCAGCTCGTGGATCTCGGCAGCTAATGCCACGTGGTACCTGCGCGAGGCGCGCTTTCTCAACAACGCGCGCAACATCTGTAAGACGTCTTGCGCCGTTTCGGGTTCGGGCTACCTCATCTCCGCCAGCGTTATCGAGGGTATGCACGGCTGGCAGTTCCACACGCTGACCGAGGATATTCAGTTCACCACGTTCTGTGCCATTCACGGCATTCGCATTGGCTATGCGCCGGCGGAGTTCTTTGACGAACAGCCCGTGACGTTTAAGGCATCCTGGAAACAGCGTATGCGTTGGACCAAGGGCTTCTACCAGGTGTTCTTTACGTACGGTAAGCACCTGGTCAAATCGACCTTCCGCTATCATCGCTTTGCCGCCTACGACATGTTTATGACGATTGCACCGGGCATGCTGCTCTCTCTGATCTCGATGCTCGCTAATGCGACGTTCCTCATCGTGGGCGGCCTTTCGCACGGTTTCTTGGCTACCGAAGTCGAGATGCAGGCGTGTGCCGCTTCGCTCATCATGACCTTCGCTATGATGTATCAGACTTTCTTTATCCTGGCGCTGCTCACGACTATCTTTGAATACAAGCATATTCACTGCGCGCAAAAGTGGCGTCTGGTAACCAACCTGTTTACCTTCCCGATCTTTATGTTCAGCTATATCCCCATTACGGTGGCAGCGCTGTTCTTGAAGGTCGACTGGGTGCCGACGCAGCACGCCGTAAGCGTTACCCTCGACGAGGTCATGCAGGGCGCCAAATAACCACCATCAAAACCGCCACAAAGGGGATAGAACCTTTGCGGTGGTTTTTACGTTTGAGCGCTCAGTTGAGGGGTTTCGATGTTCTATATCCCGTTTTGGATTTGCATCTTTGCCGGCGCCGCGATTGATGCCCGCGAGCGGCGGTTTCCCAATGAGCTTGCCGGCGCGTGTGCGGTGGCGGCGTTTGCAGGCGTCTGGCTCGACAAGGGCGTTAACATGGCGCTTGACCACGCCGGTCTTGCGGTCATCGTCTACCTTGCCCTTGTGCTTACTGAGTCACTCTGGCGTCGCCTTCGCCATGCCCCTGGCGTTGGCATGGGGGATGCCAAGGCGCTCTTTGCCCTTTGCACCTTCGATCCCCTGGGCGGCGTCGTCGCGTTTGCGGTTGCGCTTCTGACCCTTGCCGCCGCCTGTCTCATCGCAAAATCGCGCTCGCTGCCTTTGCTGCCGTTTTTGGTGCCAATATTTGCCATAATCGAGTTCGTGGGTAGTACGCTGTAACCGTTTGCGCGCCCTTTTTAAGGAGCATGCCATGGCAATCAATCAACAGACAGCCGCCATCAAGGCGCGCCTGGATCGCATTCCCGCGGCGTTGTCGCCCGAGCTGGTCGAGCGCATTGCCGCCGACCGCGCCTCGGGTGTCGTTAATCCCTATCGATGCGGTGACGACCAGGTCATCCGCCGTGTCGATCGGGCCGCAGACGAGGGCACGCTTATGCGTCCGGCCTTTATGCGCGATATCGAAAAGATTCTGCATCTGCCAGCATACACACGTTATGCAGGCAAAACGCAGGTCTTCAGTTTTCGCAGCAACGACGATCTGTCGCGCCGCGGCCTGCACGTGCAGCTTGTCTCGCGCATCGCTCGCGATATCGGGCGTGCTCTGGGCCTCAACTGCGATCTGATCGAGGCGATTGGCTTAGGCCACGACTTGGGCCACACGCCCTTTGGCCATGCCGGTGAGCGTTTCCTCAACGACATCTATCATGAGCGCACGGGGCGTTATTTTTTCCACAATGTGCAGTCGGTCCGCGTGCTCGACGCGCTGTACGGCCGCAACGTGTCGCTCCAGACGCTCGATGGCGTACTGTGCCACAACGGCGAGTACGAACAGCGTGTTTTTGAGCTTTCGGACATGGGTTCCTTTGACCAGTTCGACCGAACCGTCGAGGAATGCATTGCCACGGGTTATAGCGCAATTGAGCACCTGCGCCCCATGACGCTCGAGGGCTGCGTGGTTCGCATCTCGGATATCCTTGCCTACGTTGGGCGCGATCGGCAAGACGCCATTGCGGCGGGCCTGCTGTCACCCGACGCCTTTGACGATGACCTGGGCGGTGCATACAACAGCTGGATCCTTACGCATGCCTCTATCGATATCGTCGAGCACAGCTATGGCAAGCCGCGCATCGAGATGAGCGAGGACCTGTTTGAGGAGATCCGCCGGGCCAAGCGCGAGAACTACGAGAAGATCTATAGCAAGGGCGGCATAGAAGGCGACTCCGAAGCGGAGCTGCGCGAGGCCTTCGAAAAGCTCTATGACCGTTGCCTGCGGGATATAAACGAAGGCGACGAGTCCTCGTATATCTTTAAGCACCACATTTCTCGCATTGAACAGCAGCTTTCCTACTACGATCGCACCTATGCATGGCAGGACGATAAGGACCAGACGGTCGTGGATTACATTGCGAGCATGACGGACGGTTATTTCTGCGAGCTCACGAGCAAGCTGTTCCCGGGATTGATGTTTCCGCACCGTACCTATATTAACGAACGGTAGTTCGTATATATTCTGTATACTGTTCATGGAAAACGTTTTTGATTGATGCACGGGATGGCTATGGACGACCTTTTTTCTGCTTCGGCGCGTGAGCGTTCCTTTCAGAATGCGCCGCTTGCGGTGCGCATGCGGCCCAATTCGCTCGACGAGTACGTGGGCCAGCAAAAGGCCGTCGGTAAGGGCTTGTGGTTGCGTGCCGCGATTGAGCATGACGTGCTGTCGAGTGTGATTCTGTATGGGCCGGCCGGTACGGGCAAGACGACGCTGGCCCACATTATCGCCAACCATACCAAGAGCGAGTTTGTCGAGGTCAGCGCCGTGACGGGCACTGTGAAGGACCTGCGCCGCGTGATTGACGAGGCCAAGACGCGCCTGAATACGTACGACCGTCGCACCATTCTTTTCATCGACGAGATTCACCGCTTCTCCAAGTCGCAGCAGGATGCCCTGCTGCATGCGGTTGAGAACCGTACCGTCATTATGATTGGCGCCACGACGGAGAACCCGTACTTCGAGGTCAACTCGGCGTTGCTCTCGCGCGGTCGCGTGGTGGAACTTGAACATTTAAAGGACGAGGATATCGCCACGCTTATCGAGCGTGCGCTCGAGGCGCCGCAGGGTTTGAACGGCAAGTTCTCGGCCGATGAGGATACGGTTAAGACCATCTGCACGCTGGCTGCGGGTGACGCTCGCTCGGCACTCACGACGCTCGAGCTTGCGAGCGAGATTGCCGTCACGCGTCCCGATACGGAAGGGACGCCAGCGCCGGCGGCGGGGGAGCGTTATCCCATTACCGTGGATGACGTAAAGATTGCCAATCCGCGCCGTGGTTTTTCGTATGACAAAAACGGCGACATGCACTACGACATCATCAGTGCGTTTATTAAGTCTATGCGCGGCAGCGACCCCGATGCCACGATCTATTGGCTCGCGCGCATGATCGATGCGGGGGAGGATCCTAAGTTTATCGCTCGCCGTATTATGATTCAGGCTTCTGAGGATGTTGGCAACGCCGACCCGCAGGCGCTATTGGTGGCCCATGCCGCGTTTAAGTCTGCCGAGGTCATCGGTTATCCCGAGTGCCGCATTAATCTGGCTCAGGCTGCACTCTATGTGTGCTTGGCGCCAAAATCCAACGCGTGTGAGGCCTCGATTGATGCGGCGTTGGCCGATATTCATTCAAGTGGGCTGCGCGAGGTGCCGAGCTATCTACGCGATCGTCATCGCCCGGGCAGCGACGAATACGGTGTGTATAAGTATCCGCATGATTATCCCGAAGGCTGGGTCGATCAACGCTATTTGCCCGAGGGGCTGGAGCGCGGTGCGTTTTGGCAGCCTGCCGGCCGCGGCTGGGAAGAGTGGCGTGTAGAGCAAAGCGAGCGCGACCGTAGCGGGAATGCACCGAAGTAGCTGCTGGTAATTTTGTCTCACGTTGCTGCTTTTGGCATGTTCGGTCCCCTTTGGGGTACCATGAACAGCGTCTGTATTTCGATTCCTTCGGGAGGCTTGTATGAGTCCCATCCAAATCGCCCTGCTGCTGCTCGCCGTTGCCGGCGTGTGGGCTGTCATCGAGCTCGCGCTCACGCTGCGAAAGACCCGCACTGTCGTTGATTCGCTCGACAAGACGGTGAGCGACCTTAACAACACCATCGCCGAGGCTCAGCCCGTGGTAGCAAAGCTCGATGGCGCCGTCGATGAGCTCACCCCCGCGCTGGCGCAGGTTGAGCCGCTCCTCAAGTCGAGCAAGACCGCCGTCGACGCCCTTACCTCCAATCTCGTAGAGGTCGAAGCCGTGGTTCGCGACATTTCCGAGGTTACGGGCAGCATGGCCGAGGCCAGCAATGCCGTGTCGAGTGTGACCGACTCTGCGGCCGGTGCCGTTCAGAAACTCTTTAACAAGGTAAAGGCTCCCGCGGTCGACGCCGAGCATAATCTTTCCGCTGCCGCCGAAGCCGAGCAGCCGACCGAGCGTGTCCTGATTGGCGAAGCCGGGGACGATGCCGCTGCTGGTGACGATGATGCACAGAAGCCTGCTGCTAAAGCAGCCCGGTATTACACCTACACGCCCGCCGAGACCTCTGAGGAGTCCTGCGATGAGTAGTGAAGCAACTTGCTCTATCACGCTGACTGTTGCCGGGGATCCGCGTCTGGCACGCTTGGTGCGCATGACGGCGGCTAATGTCGGCGCGCTGTGTTCCATGTCCGTCGATCGCATCGAGGACATTCGTATGGCTGCCGAGGAGGCCTTCATCTTTGGCTGCACGGCCGTTTATTCTGACGTTATCTCGATCAAATTCGATGTCGACGAGTCTCACGTGGGCATGACCTTCACCTTTGGCGACCAGGCGACTGTCGATGAGGATGACCAGGCCGCCGTATATGCCGAGCTCATTCTGGCAAGCGTGTGCGATTCCTACGAAAAGACTGCGGCGCCTCTGACGCTTTCCCTCGATCTCAAGGCGGATATCTAATATGACCGAACGTTCCCGGAGCGGTAAGACCGCTTGGGACAAGGAGAAAACCCGCGAGCTGTTTCGTCGCTACAAAGAGACCGGTGATCCGGACGCCCGCGAGCAGCTCGTCATGTCCCATATGAACCTGGTAAGGTTTCTTGCCAACAAATTTAAGAATCGCGGCGAGCTGCTCGACGACCTCATGCAGGTCGGCTATCTGGGTTTGCTCAAGGCTATCGACCGCTTTGACCCCGAGCGCGGACTTGAGTTCACCACGTTTGCCACGCCCACCATCTTGGGTGAGATCAAGCGTCACTTCCGCGACAAGGGTTGGAGTGTGCGCGTTCCGCGTCGCCTACAGGAGCTCTCTGCCAAGGTTAACCAGGCCACCGACAAGCTCACTAACGAGCTGCAGCGCTCGCCTAAGGTGGAGGAAATCGCTGAGTACCTAGACGTGACCGTTGACGAGGTGCTGGAGGCCATGGAATCGTCCTCGGCCTATACCTCGGTGCCCATCGAGGCCCCCGGTGCGTCCGATTCTGACGACGCGCCTTCAATTCTCGACCGCTACGCCGACGACGACAACGAGCTCGACTTTACCGATGACCGCCTGGTGATTGAGGAGGCCATCCGCGATTTCTCGCCGCGCGAGCGCGAGGTTATCGAGCTGCGTTTCGTAAAGGGCATGACCCAGATCGAGATCGCCAAGAAGCTGGGCATCTCGCAGGTGCAGGTCTCGCGCCTGCTGCGCCGTACCCTTAAGAAGGTTCAGGACAAGATCGACCCCGACGGAGTGATGGTTCGTTCATGAGTGAACACCCCCAACAAACCGATCGCGCGCTGCGCGATACCCGTATTCTGACGCTTCGCATTTGGGCCGTCGTCGGCTGCATTGTCATCGCCGCCGTCATCTTTAACCTTATGGGTATCTTGGCGCCGGTTATCGAGTTTCTAGCTGTCGGTTCCATCATCGCTTTTGTGATGTCGCCGATTACTAACTGGCTCGAGCATCACGGCGTCAACCGTGGCATTGGTTCGCTTATCGCGCTGATCGTGGTCGTTGCTGTGCTCGTCGGTGTTGTTTGCATCTTGTCGCCGATTCTCTTTGGTCAGATCATGGAAGTCTTGAGCCGCCTGCCTGAGCAGCTTCGTGTTGCGGGCGGTGATCTCAACGAGATGGTCTCGCATGCCAAGACGCTCAACAACACGCCGCTCAAAGAGTATCTGGACGATAATCTTTCTTCGCTGGTTACCGTGGCGTCCAAGTATGTGTCTCAGATTGCCGCTGAGCTTGGTCGCGGTGTATTCCCGTTCATTACCAATACGGCCTCGCAGCTGTTCGTCATCTTCCTCGGTCTGGTGCTTGCCTATTGGTTGGCCTGCGACTATCCCCGTATGCACCACGAGGTCTGCACCATCATTGGTCAGGAAAAGGAGACCTCGTACCGCTTTATGGTCGCGATTCTTTCGCGCTCGGTCGGCGGTTATATGCGTGGCATGGTCGTGACGTCCATCTGCGGTGGCATCCTGGCCTTTATCGGCTTTACGCTCATTGGCCATCCCTACGCGGCGCTCATGGCCATCTTTACGGGCATTATGCACTTGGTTCCGGTTGTCGGTCCCTGGGTGAGCGCGGCGATCGCCACGGTGCTCGGCTTTATGTTCAGCCCGATGCTGGCTTTGTGGACCTTGGTCGTGACCATGGTGGCGCAAAATGTCACTGACAACGTCATTTCGCCTAAAGTCATGCAGAGCTCGGTGCAGGTGCATCCCATCATGAGCCTGACGGCACTCGTTATCGGTTCGGCGCTTATGGGCGCCATCGGCATGGTTATCGCCATTCCGCTGTGCGCGGCCCTCAAGGGCATTTTCGTCTACTACTTTGAGAACGAGACCGGCCGTCAGCTCGTGGCATACGACGGCGCCGTGTTTAAGGGCACGCCGTATCGCGATACCGAGGGCAACCCGGTCGCCGCTTATGACGCGCTTGGAGACGATACGTTCATCTATGAGTCCGAGCTCATCGGTAACGAGACTGCGCCCGAGGCCCAGGCCATGCCCAGGCCCGAGCTCGATAACCCCAGGATCAAGCTCTCGGGCCTTCAGCCCGATGCTACGGGCTTTTTCAAGAATCCCTTCGCCAAAGACGACGATTCCAACTCGGACGACGATACCAATACCGGCATCGACGGTTCCATGGACGATGATGAGCAGTAAGTCATTTCAAGTTCAAGTTCATAGGCAATAACGTGCAAATTCGCTGGAGGGTCGCTGTTTGGCGACCCTCTTTTTTGCACTTGCGCGGTGGGATGGTAATATCGTAACGTTTGAACTGTTTCGATGTGAAACCGAGGAGATTCCCTCTATGAGTGCTGACTACCCGTCAATGACTACGGCTGAGATTCGCTCTAAGTTCCTCAACTTCTTTGAGGAGCGCGGTCTTAAGCTCTATCCTTCTTCGTCCCTCGTCCCCGACGATCCTTCGCTGCTGCTTGCCAACGCCGGCATGAACCAGTTTAAGGAGTATTACCAGGGCAAGAAGACCATGAAGGAGATCGGCGCTATCTCCTGCCAGAAGTGCGTCCGCACCAACGACATCGACTGCATCGGCGAGGATGGCCGTCACCTGTCCTTCTTTGAGATGCTCGGCGACTTCTCCTTTGGCGGCGTCTCCAAGCAGCAGGCCTGCGCTTGGGCCTTTGAGCTCATCACCAAGGAGTTCAAGCTGCCGCTCGACCGCCTGTACTTCACCGTCTTTACCGAGGACGACGAGACCCATGACGTGTGGCGCTCTCTGGGCGTTGCCGAGGATCACATCTCGCGTCTGGGCGAGGACGACAACTTCTGGGCCGCCGGCCCCACCGGCCCCTGCGGTCCGTGCTCCGAGATCTACTTTGACATGGGCGAGGAGGTTGGCTGCGGCAGCCCCGACTGCAAGCCCGGCTGCGACTGCGACCGCTTCCTGGAGTTCTGGAACCTCGTCTTTACCCAGTACGACCGCCAGGAGGACGGCTCCATGCCGGAGCTGCCGCACCGCAACCTCGATACGGGCATGGGCCTGGAGCGCATGGCCGCTATCATGCAACACAAGACCGCTAACTACGACGGCGATCTGATGCAGCACCTCATCAAGCTGGGCGAGGAGGTCAGCGGCAAGACCTATGACGCCGACGATTACTCCGGTGCCAGCCGCTCGCTGCGTATCATCGCCGATCACTCCCGTGCCGTCGACTTCATGATCTCGGACGGCATCCTCCCCGGTAACGAGGGCCGCGAGTACGTCCTTCGCCGCCTGCTCCGCCGCGCCGTGTTCCACGGTCGCCTGCTGGGCATCGAGGGCGCCTTCCTGACCAAGTTCATCGACGAGGTCAACGCTCAGATGGGCGAGGCCTATCCCGAGCTGCTCAAGAACGTCGCGCTCGTCAAGGGTATCGTCGCCTCCGAGGAGGAGCGCTTCTCCACGACGCTCGACAACGGCCGCGTTTACCTGGACGAGGCCCTGGCCGCGCTCGCCGACGGCGCTGTCCTTCCGGGCGATGTTGCCTTTAAGCTGCATGACACCTTTGGTTTCCCCATCGACCTGACCGTCGAGATCGCCGGCACCGCTGGCCACGACGTCGACATGGACGGCTTTACCGCCTGCATGGAGGACCAGAAGGCCCGCGCCCGCGCCAACGCCAAGGGCGACGCTTGGGGCAGCTTCAACGACGTGTGGGTCGAGCTTTCCGACAAGGTCGCTGCGACTGAGTTCGACGGCTATGACAACGACGTCATCGAGGGCTCCAAGGTTGTCGCCATTGTTCGCAACGGCGAGTCCGTAGAGTCCGCCGCTGCGGACGAAGATGTCGAGGTTGTGCTCGACCGCACCCCGTTCTATGCCGAGATGGGTGGCCAGCAGGGCGACGCTGGTAAGCTATCCGCCGAGGGCGTTACGCTGACGGTTGCCGATACCAAGAACCACAACGGCCTGTATGCTCACGTCGCCCACGTTGCCGAGGGCACGCTGACCGTCGGCGCTACCGTGACCGCCGCGCTCGACGCCGAGCGCCGTGGCTTCCTGCGCCGCAACCACACCGCCACGCACCTGCTCGACGCCGCCCTTAAGCAGGTCCTGGGCGAGCATGTCTCCCAGGCCGGCTCGCTGGTGACGCCCGAGCACCTGCGCTTTGACTTCACGCACTTTGAGGCCCTGTCCTCCGAGCAGCTCAAGGCTGTCGAGGACCTGGTCAACCAGCAGATCTTCGCTTCCAAGCCGGTCGTGACCCGCGTTATGGGCATCGATGAGGCCAAGGCCGCCGGCGCTGTCGCCCTCTTTGGCGAGAAGTACGGCGACGTTGTCCGCGTTGTCTCCGTGGGCGCCGAGGACCAGCCGTTCTCCCGTGAGCTTTGCGGTGGCACGCATGCCGCCAACACTGCCGAGATCGGCCTGTTCAAGATCATTTCCGAGTCCTCCACGGGCTCCAACGTCCGCCGTATCGAGGCCGTGACCTCCAAGGGCGCTCTCGATTACATGGCCGACCGCCTGGCACTCGTTGACGCCGCTGCCGCTGCGCTCAAGTGCCGCGTCGACGAGGTTCCCGCCCGTGTGGAAAACCTGCAGGCCGAGCTGCGCGAGACGTCCAATAAGCTCAAGAAGGCCCTGACCGGTGGCTCCTCCGACGCTATCTCCAATGCTATCGAGGGAGCCGTCGAGCTCGACGGCTACAAGCTCGTCGTCGCTCAGCTCCAGGGCCTTGAGGCAACCGATTTGCGCAACGTCTGGGATACCGTGCACCAGAAGGTCGCCGGCCCTGTCGCCTGCGTCGTCGCCAGCGTGACCGAGAAGGGCACCCCGGCGCTGCTCGCCGCCGGCTCCGATGACGCCGTGAAGGCCGGTTTCCACGCCGGCAACGTGATCAGGCAGATCGCGGGCCTGGTCGATGGTCGCGGTGGCGGCCGTCCCAACATGGCCCAGGCCGGTGGCAAGAACGCCGCCGGTATCGCCGATGCCCTCGCGGCCGCTAAGACCGCGCTGGGCGCCTAAGAACCGAAGTAGTCGCTGTGGTCGCGCTCGCGCTGGACATAGGGGAGACCAGGATTGGCATTGCCGTCTCGAGCCGTGATGGCAAGATGGCAATGCCCGTCAAGGTACTCCCGGCCGCCGAGGTCACCGGCATGGCCAAGACGTTCCGTTACCTGGTTGAGGACTATGAGCCCGACATCCTGGTAAGCGGACGTCCCTTGACCATGGCCGGTGAGCCTGGCCCTCAAGCCGAGCGCGTTGCCGCCGTGGCACAAAAGATCGCCGACGAGCTCGATCTTCCGTTGGAGTTTGAGGACGAGCGTCTGTCCTCGCAAGAGGCCAAGCGCATCCTGCGCGAGCAGGGCCTCAACGAAAAGCAGATGAGGGGCAAGATTGACATGATTGCCGCCAGCCTGTTTTTGCAGACGTGGCTCGATCGTAAAAACGAGGAGGTTTCGCATGCCTAGCGCTTCCGATCCGCGCCAGCCGAATCGTACACGTCAGCCCGCGTCGCGCCCTGCCCAGCCTGGCCAGCGTCCGGCACAGCCGACGCAGCGCGCAGCTCAGCCTGGCGCGCGCCCGGTGCAGTCCTTCGCTCGTTCGGCCCAACCTGCTCAACGGACGGGTCAGCAGCCTTCTGCTCGTTCGGTTCAGCATCCGGCTTCTCGCGCGGCTCAGCAGCCCACTGCTCGTACGGCCCAGCCTGCAGGCGGTACCCGCTTTAAGCAGCAGGCGCCTGTCCGGCGAACGCAGGCTACCCAATCGCATTCGCATCATGCTCGCGGTTTGCATGGCGTTGCTCCGGCGACCCGCTCGAGCTACGACACGCGTGCTCGTCGCGGTGCTCAAAAGAAGAGTTCTCCGGTTCCCATGATCATCGGCGTTGTGGTGGCGGTGCTCGCGCTTGCTGCGATCGCTTTCTTTGTCGTGCCGGCCGTCAAGGGCTTCTTTGCCGGTGAGGATACGAAGGTTACGGCTGGTCAGCAGGTTACGGTGACCATTCCCGACGGTGCTTCGGGCGACACCATCGCCTCGATCCTCTCCGAGAACCATATCGTCGAAAATCCCAAGGATTACTATGCGGCGGTCAAAAAGCTCAATGCCGATATGTCGCTCAAGCCTGGTACCTATTCGTTCACCACATTCATGGATGCGACCAAGGTTGTTCAGCAGCTCATGGAAGGCCCCAATGCGGGCTCCAATGCGCTTACTATTCCCGAGGGTCTAACGGTCGATCAAGTCGCCGACCGTGTGGCCCAGGCCTACGACAGCATCTCTAAGGAAGACTTCCTCAACCAGGCCAAGGCCTCCAACTACGTGGACGACTATAGCTTCCTTAAGGGCGCCGCCAACGATTCGCTCGAGGGTTTTCTGTTCCCCAAGACCTATTCGCTGGGCAAGGACCCGAGCGCCGATGACGTTATCCGTGCCATGCTCGATCAGTTCAACACCGAGTACAAGTCTCTCGATTTTGCCGGTTGCGAGGCCAAGATCAAAGAGCGTTACGGCGTGGAGATGTCCGATTACGACATCATCAATCTCGCTTCCATCGTTGAGCGCGAGGGTCTCAACGCCGAGCAGCGCGCACATGTCGCCTCGGTCTTCTACAACCGCCTTGCCGGCAAGCTCGACGGTCTGCGTTATCTCAACAGCGATGCGACCATGATGTATGTCACCGGTGGCGAGGTTTCCGCCGACGACCTGCAGAGCGATAGTCCGTACAACACCTATAAGCACGAGGGTCTGCCACCCACGCCCATCTGCTCCCCGTCGCTCGAGGCACTCAAGGCCACGCTTGAGCCGACCGACTCCGATGACCTGTATTTCTACATTACGCAGGACGAGGAGTACTTCTCGCAAACCTACGAAGAGCACCAACAGTCTTGGAATTAAACATGAGGATTTTCAGCCCCAAACGATATGTTGCATCCGTCGACCGCATCGACCTTGATACCCTGTGGGCCGACGGCAAACGCGCCATTCTGCTCGATCGCGATAACACCCTCGTGCCGCGCGACACCGAGCAGGTTCCCGCCGCGGTTTCCGCTTGGCTCGACGCCGCCCGCGCCAAAGGCTTTAAGCTGTGCATGGTGTCTAACAACTGGCATCGCGACCAGGTCATGAGCTCGGCACGCGAGCTGGGACTCGAGGCTATTAGCCACGCCATGAAGCCGGCTCCGTTTGCCCTCAAGGCGGGTCTTAAGCGCCTCGGCGCCACGGCCGACGAGGCGGTGCTGATCGGTGATCAGCTCTACACGGACGTGTGGAGCGGCAATTTCGCCGGCGTCGATACCATCCTGGTAAAGCCTCAGGCCACTCAGGACCTGTGGTATACGCAGATCTTCCGTATCTTTGAGCGCCGGGCCCTGCGCGACCTTCCCTGCGAGGAATAGGTCTCGCTATGTCCCAGCACACCAAACACGGCTGCGACCATATCTTCTTTATCGGCTTTTTGGGCGCGGGCAAATCGACGCTTGCGCGCAACGTGGGCACTATGTTCAAACGTCGCTTTATCGATACCGACCGCCTTGTCGTGCGTCGTTGCGGTAAATCGGTGACCGAGATTTTTGAGACCGAGGGCGAGGAACGTTTTCGCGAGCTCGAGACCTCGGCGCTCCGTTCGCTCCAAAGCGAGCGCAGCCTGCTGGTTTCCTGCGGCGGAGGTATCGTCGAGACTCCGGTGAATATTGAGCTTATGCACCAGATGGGTATCTGTGTGTATCTCGAAGGTGACTTTGAGGATTCGATTCGCCAGATTCGTCGGTCCGACACGCGTCCCGATTTCCGTTCGCCCGAGCATGCCGCGCGCCTGTTTGAGCATCGCCGTCCGCTATATCGCCAGGCCGCCGATATTACCCTTGATATTCGCAACAAGTCCTTCGAGGACGTTTCCTACCTTTGTGCCGAGATGCTTTTGGAGCGTGGGCTGCTATGATTCGCCGTCAACTGATCAATTTCCAAAACCGCAGTGTCGATGTCCGCGTCGGATTGGGCGCGTTCGAGGAGCTGTCGCGCATGTTTGCCTCGGCTGTGGGCAAGCCTAAGCGCGCGTTGGTGGTTTGGAACGACGCCACGTCAGAGCGTTTTGGCGAGGTCGTCGAGCATGCGCTGGTTGATGCCGGTTTTGTCGTGTCGCAGCTCCCACTCGAGGTTTTGCCTGCTGGTGCCACGCTGGCCGATGCCGATGCCATCTTTGGCGCCCTATCTGCCAACGGCATTACCTGCGACGATCTGGTTGTCGCCGTTGGCGATGCCGCAACCTGCTCGGTTGGTAGCTGGTGTGCTAATCAGTGGTGCGGTCGCACCGAGTGCGCCTTGCTGCCGACAACGTTCGACGCCATGCTCACGGTCGCGACGACCATGAAGCCGCTCGTCGCCTCGTCGTCGAATGCGCTTCCCGCTATCGCGTTCCGTCCCGAATCGGGCTTGGTCGTGTGTGACCTCGACCTTGTTCGCGAGGCGGACCCCGAGGATCTCAAGCTCGGCTATGTGGTGCTTGTTGGCACCATGCTTTCGAGCAGCAAGTCCCGCTGGAATCAGTTTACCGAGACTGTTCCCGAGATTCTTTCCGGCGAGGAGGTCGCGCTCGTCAATGCTGTGCAATGGTCCCAGACCGCGCGCAAAGATGTGCTCATGGCCACGAACCCCAGTGCTCGCCATGCACTCGATTTTGGTAAGACAGGGGAGCGCACCCTTCGCGCCTGCCTGGGCGAGGCCGCGGCTAACGTTCCCGCATACCAGCTCCTTTCCGAGGGTATGCGCTTTGAGGCGCGCCTAGCACATGATGCCTGCGACTTCGATATCGACAATGTGTTTGAGGTCGACGATTGCCTGGAGGACTTTGGCATCGAAGAGCTTGCCTTCGACTTGGAGCCCACCGCGTTTATCGAGGAGTTCCGCAAGCAGCAGTTTGCCCGCTCAAACCGCAGCATGCTGCCGCTGCCCGCGGCGCTCGGCGCCATTCGCCTGACAAATGTCGAGGACGAGATTCTCGAACGCCATGCGCAGGCGTATCTGGCTTCTCGCAAGGAACTTTTTTAACTTTATTGACATCCATCGTCTTTCGTATCATTTTGAGGGACGGGTTTTCAATCGGTTGCGAATCGCTTGTGGTTCGGCTATTCGTTTGAAGCCCGTCCTGCTCTTTTTGAGGACAATAAGAAAGGAATCTGAATGTCTGAGTTTGCTGCCGGTCCTGCCGGTCGTATCGAGCGTGTCCGTGCCCTGATGGTCGAGCGCGGCTACGATGCCATCGTCGTGCGCGATGAGGCCAACCTCCGTTGGCTCACGGGTGTGAAGGGCGTCTTCGATTACACCTTCGAGTTTCCGCACGCCGCATTTATTACGGCCGATCAGTGCCTGTTCCATACCGACTCGCGCTATCTCAACAGCTTTGAGGAGAACACGCCCGCCGGCAGCCCCTGGGTCTACGACATGGACGAGGGCACCATCCCCGGTTGGGTTGCCGACAAGATCGCGGCCAACAAGTGTCGTGTCTGCGCCGTCGAGGATGACATGCAGATTAACTTTTACCAGGGTATTCAGCGTGGTCTTGAGGATCGCTCCGTCGCCTGCATGCTGCCGCTGATGCATGACGACATTCGTAAGATGCGCGCCATCAAGGATGCCGAGGAGATCGAGCTCATGCGACACGCGCAGTCGATCACCGATGCCGCCTTCCAGCACATGCTCGGTTTTATTAAGCCCGGTATGACCGAGAAGCAGGTCCGCAACGAGCTCGAGAACTTTATGTTCGCCAACGGTGCCGACAGCTTGGCCTTTGGCTCCATCGTCGCGAGCGGTCCCAATACCGCCAACCCGCATGCCGTCCCGAGCGACCGTGTCATCGAGAAGGGCGATTTCGTCCTCATGGATTATGGCGCGGGCTACTGCGACTATCGCTCCGATATGACGCGTACCGTCGTGATGGGCGAGCCCACGCAGGAACAGCTCGACCTGTACGAGCTCGTGCGCCGCACCCACGAGGAGTGCGTCGCCGCTATCCATCCGGGCGTCGAGGGTAACGATATCTTCAAGCTTTCCAAGAAGATCATCGGCGATGCCGGTTATGGCGATTACTACAACCATGGCCTGGGCCATGGTGTCGGTATCGACATCCACGAGCTGCCCAACTTCAACCGCAGCAAGAACATCATCGAGGTCGGCTCGGTTGTCACCATGGAGCCCGGCGTCTACCTGCCCGGCGTGGGCGGCGTGCGCTTGGAGGATTACGGTGTTGTCACCGAGAACGGCTATGAGCCCTTCACCAAGACCCCGCATGACTTGCACGTCATCGACTGCTAAGCCATTCAGTTTGATTTTGGAAGCGGGGCGTCCGAAATGATTCGGGCGCCCCGCGTTCTCTTTTTATGCGCTCGCCGCAGGCGCCGCCTGCAAGTGTATAATTTCGCTCGTATGTAATTTGGACGCTTGTGCGTTCTACCCATAACAAGAAAGGTCGCTATGCCTACCATTTCTACCGCCGACTTCAAGAACGGCCTCGGTCTCCGCATTAAGGACAAGGTCTACACCATCGTCGAGTTCCAGCACGTCAAGCCGGGCAAGGGCGGTGCTTTTGTGCGCTACAAGACCCGCGATATCAAGAGCGGTCGTGTCGTCGAGAACACCTGCAACGCCGGTACCAAGTTCGAGAGCGTCATGCTCACCACCCGTGAGTTCCAGTACCTCTACAACGACGGCGCCGACTACATCTTCATGGACAACGAGTCCTACGAGCAGGTTCCCGTTCCCGAGGACATGGTGGGCGAGAACTCCAAGTGGCTGCGCGAGAACGACACCTGCCAGTTGCTCTTCGCCGACGACGAGCTCATGGGCGTGACCCCGCCGATGTTCATCGAGACCACCATCGTCCAGACCGACCCGGGCTTTAAGGGCGACACCGTTCAGGGTTCCACCAAGCCGGCCACCATCGACACCGGTGCTGTCATCCAGGTCCCGATGTACCTCAACGAGGGCGAGGTCATCAAGGTTGACACCCGCGACGGCAAGTTCGTCTCCCGCGTCTAGCAACCAACTCTTCTAGGAGGACTCATGCCCCAGGAAATCAAGATTGACGGCATCGGTATTTCGCCCGATGTTCTGACCGCCATCGTCTCGCGCGCCGTCACGGATGTCGAGGGCATCGCCTCCGTGGGCGTCAAGGACCTTGCCACCAACCTTGTCTCCATGATGCTTTCGTCCAAGTCCCCGGCTTCCGATCCGGCGGTAGAGGCCGAGGTCATCTGCGACAAGCTCGCACTCACCGTGCGCGTCGTGGTGTTCTTTGGCTATCCGTTCAAGAAACTCGCCGAGGCCGTTCGCTCCGCCGTGGTCGCAGCTATCGATGCCCAGGTAGGCGTCGAGGTCGAGCGCGTTGACGTTTGCATCGACGGCCTCGTTTTCCCCAAGGAGTAACCTTTGAGCCTTAAGGTTTATCGCGGGCGTACGCTTGCCCGCAGTCAGGCGCTGCAGCTGCTGTTCCAGGCCGAGGCCACGGACAGCCCGCTCGAGCGCGTCCTCGAGGGCGATTTCCTGATCTCGAAGGGTCCCCTCGACCCCTACGCTCTGGAGCTGTGTCGCGGTGCCTACGAGTATATCGACCGCATCGACTGCGCCCTGCGCTCCATCGCCAAGAACTGGGATCTTATGCGCATGCCCGGCGCCGATCGCAATCTGCTGCGTATCGCCGTCTATGAGATGCGCTTCCTCACCGACGAGGAGGTCTCGGACGCCATCGTGATCAACGAGGCTGTAGAGCTTGCCAAGGCCTATGGCACCGACCAGTCCGCGTCGTTTGTCAATGGCGTGCTGGGCAAGATCGCGCGTAGCGAGGAGCTACCGGGCGAGGACCTGTATCAGGAGCTGCTGGCCGAGGACCGCGCCCGCGAGGAGGCCCAGGCCGCCGAGGCTGCCGCCAAGGTTGCCGCCGCTCAGGCTGCGGCCGGCGTTCTCGACGAGGATGCCGAGGTCGCCGAGGTCGAGACCGGTACCGTCGAGGAGTAGCCATGCCAGAGGGTTCCGTCCGCAACTTCGACGAGATCTCGGACCGCTTGGACCAGATCATCGCTACCGTTCGCTCCAAGGATACGTCCTTGGAGCGTTCGCTCGATTTGTTTGACGAGGCGATCGAACTTGGCTCCCGTGCGGTCGATATGGTTGACAAGTTTGAGTTGACGCCTCGTGAGGCCGATAAGCTCGAGCAGGAATACGATGAGGATGCGGCAAACGAATCCCAGGATAGCCAGGCCGCGTCTCCGGATACGAATGGTTGATGGCATTCATGAAACGCGTGCGTCTCGATGACGAACTGATTTCACAGGGCATCTGCGCCGATCGCGCGGATGCCCTTCGCACTCTTATGGCCGGCTTGGTCTCGAGTGGCGGCGAGCGTTTGACCTCGCCGGGCCTTAAGGTGACGCCCGGTCTGCCCTTGCACGTGAAGGGCCGTATTCCCTACGTGGGGCGCGGCGGGCTCAAGCTCGAGGGCGCGCTCGATGCGTTTGGGATCGATCCCATGGGACTTGCTTGCCTCGATGTGGGCTGCTCCACGGGCGGCTTTACCGACTGCCTGCTCAAGCGTGGCGCCGCAACGGTCGTTTCGGTCGATGTGGGTCGCGCTCAGTTTGATTGGTCGCTGCGCCAAGACGAGCGCGTGAGGCTCCATGAGCGCACCAACGTGACACAACTGCCCGAGCTTGGATACGGCGGCGCTATCGACTTGGCTGTCTGCGATGTGTCGTTTACGAGTATCGCGAATATCATCGACGCCGTGTTGGCGTGCCTGAAGCCTTCGGGTTCGTTCTGCACGCTCGTAAAGCCGCAGTTTGAGGCGCCGGCTGCGCTGGTGGGCGAGGGCGGTATCGTGACCGACCCCTCCGTCCGCCGCGATACGCTTGTGGCGGCGATTGAGCTCTTTGCCGCCAAGGGCCTGTTTCCGCTCGACGTGTGCGTGTCGCCCATCCATGGCGCCAAGGGCAACGTCGAATTTTTCCTGTACGGCACGAGGTTTGCCTCTGGCGAGCGTGCCGACGATGAGCTGCAATCACAGGTAACGGCTTTGAGCGAGAAAGCTGCAACGCTATGAAGGTCTTTCTGGTTCCCAATTACTACAAGCAAGAGGCGGTCGAGAGTGGCCTGATGCTCGAGCTTTGGCTTTCGCGCCAGGGCTACGAGGTCGCATGGGCTGCCGATCAGCGTTCCAAGATCCAGCGTGCGCCCGATGTTGACGATGCCGACCTGGTCATTACGCTCGGCGGCGACGGCACGCTGTTGCGTGCCGCCCGCATTCTCAACTACCGCGAGATCCCCATTCTGGGCCTTTCCTATGGTCATTTGGGTTTTTTGACGGCTGCGAGCCCCGAGGATCGCGATATTTTGCAGGTCGTGAGCGATGCCCTTTCCGGTGAGCTCCATGTGAGCCGCCGCGCCACCCTCGCCGCGGATATCGTTTCGGTGCGCGAAGATGGCACGAAGGATGTCGTGCGCACGTTTGCCCTTAACGATATGGCGCTTACGCGCGGGCCCCTGTCCGATATGGTTGAGTTTGACATCACGGTGTCCGGCCATCATATCGACCGCCTGCGCGGTGACGGCGTCGTCGTTTCGACAGCGACCGGTTCCACCGGCTACGCGCTTTCCGCCGGCGGCCCCATCGTCAGTCCCGATTACACGGGCATGGTTTGCGTGCCTATCGCCCCACATACCATTCAGGCTCGCGCCTTTTTGACCTCGCCAAGCGACGTCGTCGAGATCTTTATGTCCGATGACCGCCCGAGCGTGCCTGCGATCGCCATCGATGGACAGTTTATTACCTGCGATGGCACGGTCGAGAGCGTGGCTGTGCGTCGCGGTCCCGGCGATGTACTGCTGCTGGATTACGGCCCCGAGAGCTTCTATAACTCGGTGAGCCGCGTGTTCTACGGAGTGCGTCATGATCGATGAGCTGCAGGTTTCCAACATTGCCCTCATTCGCGAGGCGACGTTGGTTCCGAGCGCGGGCTTAACGGTTCTGACCGGCGAGACCGGCGCCGGTAAGACTGCGTTGCTCTCGGCACTTAAGCTCATTCTGGGCGAGCGCGCGGATTCGTCGACGGTGCGCGAGGGCGAGACGCTTGCCAACGTCGAGGCGCGCCTGTTTGACGGCCCACACGACACGGAGGGCTTCACCGTTCAGCGCAGCCTTTCTGCCGAGGGTCGCAGCCGCGTAAAAATTGACGGCCGTATCGCCAGCGTGCGCGAGCTTTCGGAGCGCGTCGGCGTGATGATGGATCTTTGCGGCCAGCACGAACACCAGCGCCTGCTCGACCCTGCGCATCATGTTGCCATGGTCGATGCATGGGCGGGGCGCCCGGCGCTCGAGGCGCTCGATCGCTATCGTGCTTGCCTTAAGGCATCTCGCGCGGCTGCCAAAGAGGTCCGTCGCGTCGAAGAGGCCTCGCGTGCGCAGGGGAGTCGTGTCGAGGAGGCGCGCTTTGCTCTGGAGCGCATCGCCGAGGTCGACCCCAAGCCGGGTGAGTATGAGGAGCTCGAGGAGCTGCTGCCACGCTCCGAGCATGCCGAGGTGCTGGTGGCAACGGCCAACGATGCCCATGCGTCGCTTGCTGCCGAAGGGGGAGCACTCGATGCCGTGAACAGTGCCGTCTCGGAGCTTTCGCGCATGGCTACTGTCGATCGCAAGTTGGGTGATATCGCCGATGCGCTTTCGGATGCCTGCATCTCGCTCGAGGATTGTGCCAACGAGCTGCGTGCCTATCGAGATGGGGTCGCCTTCGATCCGCGCGAGCTGGCTCGTATGCGCGAGCGGTATTCCGATCTTAAGGTACTTTTGCGTCAGTGGGGTCCCACCATGGACGACGTGTTTGCCATGCGCGATAGCTCGCGAGAGCTGTTGTCGCTGGTAGACGATGGTGATGAGCAGATTAAGAAGGCGCGCGAAGCGCTTGGCGCGGCGGAGCGCGAACTGTTCGCCGCCGCCAAGGCACTTAAGCGCGCACGCAATACGGCAGCCCCGCGCTTTTGCCACGAGGTTGGCCGTCAGATGGCGCGCCTGGAGATGGGCGGCGCCGAGCTCGTTTGGGACTCGCGCGATCTTCCGCGCGCCGAGTGGACGCCGGCGGGCCCTTCGAGCTACGAGCTTTTGTATCGTAGCGGTGCCGGATTGACGCCGCGCCCCCTGCGCCGCATTGCGTCCGGCGGCGAGCTGAGCCGTGTCATGTTGGCGAGCAAGGTTGTTTTGGGTAACGCGGACGGCGTGGATACGTTGGTGTTCGACGAGGTCGATGCCGGTGTTGGTGGCTCTACTGCACGCGCCCTTGCGAGCGTTCTGGCAGATCTTGCCGCAACGCATCAGGTGATTGTCGTAACGCACCTGGCGCAGGTAGCCGTCATGGCAGACAAACATTACGTGGTGAGCAAAGAGCCCGGCGACGTTCCCCAAACCCATCTGGATGAGGTGACCGGGGACGCCCGTACCGCAGAGATCGCCCGTATGCTGAGCGGCGATCAATCGGAGGCGAGCTTGGCCCACGCTAAGCAGATGCTCGAGGAAGCGCGTGCTTAGGCCGAGCCGTTACATGTATGTTCGACCCGGCCGCCACGAAACCGGCCCATCTACTACGTTTAATAGGCTATCGGCAACCACGCCTTGAATTGCAAAAAGAAAACCGCAGGTAGAACGCCTGCGGTTTTTCTATTTTCGGTTTGTGGTTGGGCCATACTGATAAAACGTAGTAGATGGGCCGGTTTCGTGGCGAGTGGCGTTTGTCGGCTCGCCAAAATTTCTATTCCACGACCTTATCCGGCTGGATAAGCTCCTCGTAGTAGCTAATGTGCTCTCGGGCGTCCTCGATTTCGGGCAGCAGGAAGTTGTAGATAACCTCGATGATCATCGTGGCGCTGATCTTGGAGAACGCAAAGTCGCCCGTGGTGAGCAGCGCCTCGTGGTTCACGGTATTAAAGGTGTAGTCGGCTAGGCGAGCAAGCGGAGACTTGCTGTCGCTGCTGATGACGACTACGGTGGCACCACAGCCTCGAGCCGCTTTTGCCATGCGATTCAGTCGACGCGACTTGCCAGAGTTCGAGATCAGCACGATAACGTCGCCGGGGCGCAACGTGAGCGCAAAGCCGATTGATGTCTCGCTGATGGTGCTTGACATACAGCGAAGGCCCAGTTGCGAAAACTTAAACGTCGCGTCGAGCGCAACGGCGTTGGTATTACCTACGGCTGCAAACTCGATAGCCCCTGCGTTCTTAAACGCGTGGACGACGGCTGCCAGTGTATCGTGATCAATGCCATCGATGGTCGCATTGAGTTCACTGACCTTTGCGGCGAGGATGTTTTTGAGGCTCTGCTCCATATTATCGAGCGAGACCTCGTCTGTGAGGCCTTCACTGCGCTGGCTCTCCAGATCGCGCGCCAGCGAAAACTGAAAGCTGCGAAAGCTTCCAAAGCCCAGCTTGCGGCAGAAGCGCGAGACGGTGGCCTCGGAGGTTGCGGCGGCGCGCGAGAGTTGCGCGGCTGTTAGGAGCGGTGCCTCGGACTGGTGCTCTAGGATATAGTCGACAATGCGCTGCTCGGACTCGCTGTATCCCTTGTGCGTGCTAATAAGGGAGAGTGCGCTCTTGCTGCTATCGGACATGAATGACTCCTAGTTGGCATTAAAAGCTGTCTTGTTGTGTGCCGCTCTAGTATACGGGGAAATCAATTACAAGATACACCTTGCTGTTTCAAAAGTTGATGGTAAACTTTCATCGACCGTTTACGGTTGTGAAAGAACCTTTCACCGGAGAAATAGGCTTGATTGCTTCTCATATAAGCGGTGGCTTGGTATCTTTCAGGAGTGGAAAAACGCGCACCGTAGCGCGTGTAGGGGAGCGCCCGCGGGCGCAGTACTCAAGAAGGAGGGACACATGGCTAAGTTTGACATCATCGCCGCCACCGGTTGCCCGACCGGCATCGCGCACACCTTCATGGCGAAGGAGGCGCTGGAGAAGGCAGCTGCCGAGCGCGGTCTGACCATTAAGGTCGAGACTCATGGCCAGGTCGGTGTTGAGAACGAACTCACGAAGGGTGAGATCGCCGGTGCCAAGGCCGTCGTCGTCGCAGCCGATAAGGATGTCCAGGCGGAGCGTTTCGCCGGTAAGCCCATGGTTTCCGTCGGTGTTTCCAAGGCACTGTCCGTCGAGGCTGCCGGTAAGCTGATCGACCGCGCTCTCGCCGCCAAGGGCGACGACACGGTTGCGGCTGCTGCCGATGTCGAGGATGAGGTCGAGGAGAAGGAGTCCATCGGTCACATCATCTATAAGCACCTCATGAACGGCGTCAGCCACATGCTGGTCTTCGTCGTTGCCGGTGGTGTTCTGACCGCCGTTTCGTTCCTGTGGGGCATCACGTCCTTCGACTCGACGGCTGCCGACTACAACAGCTTTGCCGCTATGCTCAAGATCATCGGCGGCATCGCCATGAACCTCATGGTTCCCGTGCTTTCCGCCTATATCGCCGAGTCCATCGGCAAGCGCCCGGCGCTCGTTCCCGGCTTTGTCGCCGGTATGATCGCCATCCAGGGCCTGCCCGTTAATGCCGAGACCGGCATGATCGATGCCGGTGGTGCCGGCGTGGGCTTCGGCTTCCTGGGCGGCATCGTCGGCGGCTTCCTCTCTGGCTATGTCATCCTGCTGCTCGAGAAGGTTTTTGCCAAGCTGCCCAAGAACCTGGACGGCCTCAAGGCTATCTTCCTGTACCCGCTGTTCTCGACCGCCATCGTCGGCCTGGTCATGCTCGGCATCTCCGGCCCCATGGCTGCCATTAACACCGCCATGATGGACTTCCTCAAGGGTCTGTCTGCCTCTGGCGCTGTTGTCCTGGGTCTTGCCATTGGCTGCATGTGCGCCTTTGATATGGGCGGCCCGGTCAACAAGGCTGCTTACGTCACCGGTACCGCTATGCTTACCGAGGCCCTGGCTGCCGGTGTCGGCACCGACACCTATAACTTCGGCACCAACTTCATGGCTGCCGTCTCCGCCGCCTGCATCGTTCCGCCGCTGATCACCACCTTTGCCGTTATCGTCGGCAAGAAGTATTTCAGCCAGGAGGATCATGACGCCGGTATCGTCAACCTCATCCTTGGTTGCACCCACATCACCGAGGGCGCCATTCCGTTCATGACCAAGAACATCTGGCCCGTCATGCCCATCATGATGCTCGGTTCCTCCATCGCCTCGATCCTGACCATTATGTTCAACGTCCACGATCCGGCGCCTCACGGTGGTTTCCTGGTCCTGCCCGTTGTCGAGAACGGTCCGCTGTGGGTCCTCGCGATCCTCATCGGCGCCGTGGTCGGTGGCATCCTGTTCGTTGCTTTCAAGAAGTATGACTTCGAGAAGAAACAGAAGACCGCTCCCGCCGCTGCCGCTGAGCCGGTCGAGGCTCCCAAGGCCGCTGCCGTCGAGGCCCCCAAGGCTGAGGCTTCCGACTTCGTGAAGGTCGAGAACGTTTTTGTCGCCGAGGATTTTGCTTCTCGTGACGAGGCCCTGAGCTTTGTCTCCAACCAGGCTGTCAAGGCCGGTATCGCTGACGACGCCGACGCCGTAATGAACGCCTTCCTGGCCCGCGAGGCCGAGGGCACCACGGGCATGATGGAGGGCTTCGCTATTCCGCATGCCAAGTCTGATGCCATTACCGAGGCCGCCGTCATCGTCGTCAAGGACGACTCTGGCGTGACCGGTTGGGACACCATGGACGGCGCTCCCGTCAACGTGGCTATTGCCCTGCTCATCCCCGGTGCCCAGGCCGGCACCACGCACCTCAAGATCCTGTCCAAGGTCGCCGAGGCGCTCATGGACGAGGGCTTCCGTGCCACCGTTAAGGGTTCCATCGACGCTGCCGAGATCGCTAAGACGATCAACGCCCGTCTGGTCTAATCCCGCAGCTTGCGAATAACATCGCCCCCTGTATATAAGGCGGAGACTCCATCAGGGGTCCCCGCCTTTTTTCAAGTTACCCGGTACTGAGGGACATTTCCTTCCTGCCGACAGTTCGGCATATTCCTCAGTTCACAAGAGGGCATAGATAGCCCCATCAACCAGATCAACCAGGCGAACAAAAAATCAGCCAGAATTCCGTTCGCACGATATTGCACTGGACCGACCGAGTTTCCGCAGCTCGACTGCCGGGCAGGGCGGTTAAGTTTGTCGCGAGTTCCGCACGCAAAGGAAAGCACTTAATGCGCTTTCCGTCTTGCGCAGGACTGTAGAGCAGCAAACTTAACCGCCCCGCCCGGCAGTCGAGCGTGCAGGAACGACATCTGTCCAACAATTCGTGCGAAACATAATGAAAAACCGTTTGATGTGAGTTAATATAATCAACGTCGTGAATATGGCTCCTGTCGCATGGCTGATAGGGGTTAAACACAAAAAAGGAGTCAATTATGGTTTCTGAGAAGGCTACCCTCGTTAATCCTCAGGGTCTTCACATGCGTCCGGCTGGCCTCTTCGCCTCCACCATGGGCAAGTACGCCTGCGACGTGACGGTCGTCACCCCCGAGAAGGAGGTCAACGGCAAGTCCCCGATGGCCCTCATGGCTGCCGGCATCCCCTGCGGTACCGAGGTGGAGGTCAAGTGCGACGGCGCTGACGAGGCCGAGGCTCTGGCTGCTGCTATCGAGCTCATCAAGAGCGGTCTTGGCGAGTAGAACTCAAACGGGTCGCATGTTGAACAACTAAGTTCATATTTGGGGGCGCAGTGACCTGTTTAAAGGGAACTGCGCTCTTTTGTCATGGATATGGCAAAACGCTTTATCACATGACACGGAGAGAGGAATAGGAATGTATCAGGGAGTCAACGCTTCCGAGGGCATCGGTATCGGCACCGTCATGGTTGCCGTCGAACCCGACTTGACGTTTGAGCCGCACGAGGTTGCTGATTCTGCAGCAGAGAAGGAGCGCTACCAGACCGCTCTTTCGGTCTTCTGCGAGAAGACCCAGGCTCAGGCCGACCACATGAAGGAGACGGTGGGCGAGGCCGAGGCCGAGATCATGAGCGGACACATTGTCCTGGCTCAGGACCCGGGCATGACCGACGCCATCAACGCCGCCATTGACGGCGGCACCTGCGCCGAGCAGGCGCTCATGGACACCTCGACCATGTTTGAGAACATGTTCCTGTCCATGGACGATGAGATGTTCCGCCTGCGCGCGGCAGACATCGCTGACATCCGCACCGGTATTCTGGCCGAGCTTTTGGGCAAGGAGGTCGTCGATCTCTCCGTCCTGCCCGAAAACACTGTCGTTGTCGTGCACGACCTTACGCCGTCCATGACCGCCACGATCGATAAGGCTCACGTTGCCGGTATCGTCACCGAGACCGGTGGCCGCACGTCGCACTCCGCGATCATCGCTCGCGCCCTCGAGATTCCGGCTGTCCTTTCGGTTGCCAACAGCTGCACCGCGCTGCGCAACGGCATGACCGTTGTCGTCGACGGTGGCAAGGGTATCGTCGAGGCCGATCCCGACGAGGAGACGCTCGCCGCCTATACCGCTAAGGCCGAGGCTTTCGCTGCCGAGAAGGCAGCCCTCGAGGCTTTCCGTGGCAAGCCGTCCGTGACTGCCGATGGCATCAAGAAGATCATTGCCTGCAACATCGGTAACCCCGATGACGTGCCCAATGCGCTCGATCACGACGCCGAGGCCATTGGCCTGTTCCGCTCCGAGTTCCTGTTCATGGACTCCGCCGAGCTTCCTTCCGAGGAGGAGCAGTTCAACGCCTATCGTAAGGTTGCCAGCGCGCTCAATGGCGCTCCGGTCATCATCCGCACGCTCGACGTGGGTGGCGACAAAGAGATCCCGTACCTGCACATGGTCAAGGAAGAGAACCCCTTCATGGGCTTCCGTGCCGTGCGTTACTGCCTGGCCAACCCCGACCAGTACAAGGTACAGCTCCGCGCTCTGCTGCGCGCCAGCGCCTTCGGTGATATCAAGATCATGATCCCGCTCGTCACTTGCGTCGAGGAGGTCTTGGCCGTTAAGGAGCTCGTCGAGGAGTGCAAGTCCGAGCTGACCGAAGAGGGCCGCAAGTTCAACGAGAAC
The DNA here is from genome assembly GCF_052067635.1 of Collinsella sp. HCP3S3_E5. Lineage (NCBI taxonomy): Bacteria > Bacillati > Actinomycetota > Coriobacteriia > Coriobacteriales > Coriobacteriaceae > Collinsella > Collinsella sp. HCP3S3_E5. Next base: position 28,655 of record NZ_JBQHQF010000014.1, read on the forward strand.
ATCGAGGTCGGCATTATGGTCGAGACGCCTGCCGCATCGCTGCTCGCTGACCGCCTGGCCGAGGTCGCCGACTTCTTCTCGATCGGCACCAACGACCTGATCGGCTACACCATGTGTGCCGACCGTGGTAACGACACCATTTCTAACCTGTACCAGGTGTACTATCCCGCCGTGCTTCGCTCGCTCAAGAACATCATCGAGAGCGGCGTCAAGGCTGGCATCATGGTCGGTATGTGCGGCGAGGCCGCTGCCGATCCGCTGCTTGAGCCGCTGCTGATCAGCTGGGGCCTCGAGGAGTTCTCGATGAGCGCTCCGTCTATCCTTCGCGCCCGCAAGACCATCAGCCAGTGGACCAAGGCCGAGTGCGACGATCTCGCCGAGAAGGCGCTCGCCTGCAACACTGCCGAAGAGGTCAAGGCGCTGCTTGAGGCTGCCGCTCGCTAATTTGGTATCAGAGGTAACCGCGTGGTTGGAATGGGCTGGCCGCGCGGCCCTCAAATATACAGGGGGTACTGTAAATGTTCTACACGCTAACCGCTAACCCGGCTGTCGACATGACGGTTTCGAGCTCTCCGCTCGAGCCCGACGAGAACGTCCGCACCGGCTCGGCCAGCTACACGGCTAACGGCAAGGGCCTCGACGTGTCCTTCGCCTTTAAGAAGATGGGCGTCGACACCGTCGCGCTCGGCTTCTTCGCCGGCTTCACGGGCAAGTTCATCGTCGAGGAGGTCATGAACCTGGGTTGCCTGTGCCGCCCGGTCTGGACCGACGGCATCACGCGTATCAACACCTATGTCAACGATGGCCAGCACGAGTACGGCATCCTTAACCCCGGCGCCCCGATTACGCCGGAGCACCAGAAGGAGCTCTACAACATCCTGGACACCGCGGGCGATCTTGAGTGCCTGATCGTCTCCGGCTCCGTGCCTCCCAAAGCTACGCCCGACTTCCTGGCTCAGGTCATGGATCACGCTCAGGCTCGTGGCGCCGACGTCGTCCTGGACCTGTCTTCCGACAAGCTCAAGGAGCTCGCTCACAAGAAGCCGCTGCTCATCAAGCCGAACCATCACGAGATGAAGGCCATCTTTGGCGTGCCGGTCGACACCGACGACGAGGTCCGCGTTGCTATGAAGATGGCTCACGATGCCGGCGTCCAGAACGTGCTGCTCACCCGTGGTAGCCGCGGCGACGCTTACTTCTCCAACGGCGAGGACATCTGGTACGCTAAGCGTGAGTTCAACATCAAGCTGGTCTCTTCCGTCTGCGCCGGCGACTGCACTCTCGCTGCGTTCCTGCACAAGTGGTACAGGGATCGCGATAACGTCGAGGAGGCCATGAAGCTCGCTATGGCCACCGGCGCCAACGTTGCCGAGTCCGTGGGCATCGGCGACTTCGGTCACGTCGATGAGTATAGTAAGCGCGTTGCTGTCCGCAAGCTCGATCGCAAGTAAGCGAAACGCTACATATTCGTGGCTATATGGCGCCCCGGTTTAAGCCGGGGCGCTTATTTGTAAATTGCAAATGAGCTTCAGGGCAAGCACTCCTGATTTTTTTGCCCCGCCTTGCTGCTTTTCTGTCGACCTGCACGCGTTCTACACCGTTCGCCGAGTTGCTATGGTCTTTTCACAAGACGTGGAATATACTTTCATTATCACGTTGCTTTATGAAAGGAACATTCATGATTTACACGCTCACTGCAAATCCCGCCATTGATTACAACATTTCCTGCGACGGACTTTCCGCCAACACCGTCACCCGCACGCGCAACGCGGTCTATACGCCCAATGGCAAGGGTCTCAACGTCTCGTTCACCCTCGATCACTACGGTGTCGACACCACGATCCTGGGCTTTTTTGCCGGCTTCTCAGGCGAGTATATCGTCAAGGGCGCCGAGGCCCTGGGTGTGCCCGTCAAGCCCGTGTGGACTGACGGCATCACGCGCGTCAACGTTTTCCTCAACGCCGGTCCCGATACCGAGTACAACATGGTCAATGCAGGCGCTGCCATCAATGCTGCCAACGAGCAGGAGATGTTTGAGCTCATCGACTCGCTCGACGACATGACCTGCCTGGTCATTAGCGGCTCGCTGCCCCCCAACACCTCCGAGGGTTTCCTGGCCGAGGTTCTTCGCCGTGTTAAGGCAAAGGGTGCCGAGTTCGTGCTCGATATTTCGAGCCATCAGCTGGCCGATCTCATTGCCATGGAGCCGTTGCTCATTAAGCCCAACGACGACGAGCTGCTCGACATCTTTGGCATTAAGGTGAGCGGTGGCGACGACGAGTCCGTTAAGTGCGCTATGGCTGAGCTGCACGCCAAGGGCGCTAAGAATGTGCTGCTGACCCTTGGTGGCGACGGCGCGTACTTCTCCAACGGCGAGCACATTTGGTTTGCCAAACGCACCTTTGAGGTCAAGCTGCTCTCGACGGTCTGCGCCGGCGATTCCTCGCTTGCCGCCTTCCTGTCCGTGTGGCACGATGCCCCCGAGTGCGTCGAGGATGCCCTGCGCCTCTCGATGGCAACCGGTGCCAACGTGGTCGAGTGCCCTGGTTTGGGCGATTTTGCCAAGGTGGACGAATATAAGAAGCTCATCGACGTTCGCCAGGTCTGCTAACCGTTTAGACACATCGTTGCCGAACACCCGCTTTGGATCTCCGAGGCGGGTGTTTTTATCTGTTGGCCGCATGGGCTCTACTGTCTCGTTCGCGCGAATCGACGATGTGATTTCATGTGCGCTCACGGTTGTTTCTTGCTAGACTGCTTGAGAACCATCGTTAACACTCGCAAGCGTAGGAGGCCATAGGTATGTGTAATGTTTCGCTCAACGGTGCGCAGCCCACAGATGCCTCCCTGCGTGTGCTACGTGCGCTTGAGGACGCCGGTCTCGAGGCCTGGTTCGTAGGCGGTTGGGTGCGTGACGCCCTGATGGGACGTCCCAGCCACGATGTTGACATGTGCTGTAGCGGCCTGTGGCAAGAGTCCAAGGCGGCGCTCGAGGCAGCCGGCATTGCGGTAGTTGAGTCGGGCATAAAATTTGGCGGCATTACCGCCCTTTGTGACGATGAGCGTATTGAGGTCACGACGTATCGCCTGGACGGTTTTTACACCGATGGTCGCCATCCCCAGAGTGTGGAGCGTGCGGCGTCGCTTGAGGACGATCTGGCACGTCGTGACTTTACCGTTAACGCCATGGCTTGGCATCCCCAGCGAGGTCTTGTCGACCGTTATGATGGCCAGGGCGACCTGGAGCGTAAGCTGATTCGTGCCGTCGGAGATCCCAAGCGTCGCTTTAACGAGGATGCGCTTCGCATGCTGCGCGCCGTGCGTTTTGCCTGCCGTCTGGATTTTATGATCGAGCCTAAGACCAAACAGGCGCTTGCCGAGTGCTCGCCGCTGCTCGATGCCGTGGCACGCGAACGCGTGGGCATTGAGCTCGAGGGGATTCTATCGACCGGACATGGGGGAGACGCGATGCTACGCTATCCCGAGCTTGTTTGCGCCGCCGTGCCCGAGCTTGCGCCGGCTCGTGGGTTTGACCAGCGCAGCGTCTACCACGCCTTTAATGTCTACGAGCATATCGCTCGCGTTTTGACGGTAGCGGGGGAGCTGGCGCTGTGTGACGGCGTGGCGCCTTCGTCGAGCTTAATGTGGGCAGCGTTTTTGCACGATGTCTCCAAGCCCGATTGCTTTACGGTCGATCATGCGGGCAGCGGCCACTTTTACGGTCATCCTGAGCTTGGTGCCAAGAAAGCGCGCGCTATTATGGATCGCTTGGCGCTTTCGCACGATTTGGTTCGCGACGTGTGTCTGCTTATCAGGTATCACGATAAGCCGTTGCGCCCCGAACGCTCCTGTTTGCTCAATATGATGCGCTCGCTTTCGGGTGAGGGCGTCGACACACCGCGTTTGATTGACGAGCTTATGGACCTTAAGCGTGCCGATACGCTGGGTAAGGCACCGTCGTGCTTCTATTACGTCGAGACGATCGAGGAGATGCGTTCGCTCGCCCACGAACTGTTGGAAGCTGGGGAGCCCTATACGCTTAAGATGCTTGGCATCAACGGAGGGGACCTGATTCGCGCCGGCGTCAAACCGGGGCCTGAGCTGGGACAGCTTCTCAACGTTGCCCTCGACGCCGTGATCGAAGACAACGTCCCCAATACCCGCGAAGCCCTTCTGGCCCACCTCAACCTGGGGTAGCTCTTTTGGGACGGGGCTTTTTTAGCTACCCCCGCTGTCAATAGGACGAACAATCGTGATTCTGGCAGGGGTAGCTAAAAAAGCCCCGTCCCAAATTAGCTACCAGGTTGACCTGTGTGTTCCATAACCTCACGACAAAATTTGGCCAATTTGGAATTTCTTCTTGCGCTCGCGTTTTTTGTCCCGTAATATATGTCCTCGCAGCACGGCAGTGCAGATGTCATGTGGCCCGTTCGTCTAGCGGTTTAGGACGCCGCCCTCTCAAGGCGGAGATCACCAGTTCGAATCTGGTACGGGCTACCACTTCTTTTCTGCTGAGGCTTATGGCCCGTTCGTCTAGCGGTTTAGGACGCCGCCCTCTCAAGGCGGAGATCACCAGTTCGAATCTGGTACGGGCTACCAAGTTTTGGATACCCGACCTTCTTTTCGAAGGTCGGGTTTTATATTACATGCGGGCTTGTCTGTTAATCCCATTTGCCCCATAGCTTTACGTTTTGCTTATCTCCCGGACGGGTACAATAGGCCAGATACATTGACGGTCAGAAGGAGCCTCATGACGGAGTCCTCTCAGCATACCCCAAAGCCTCAAGTCGATGTTTCGGGCGGCGATGACAACAAGAGCGCACGTCGTGGTGCCATCTTTATTGGCATTGTGCTGGTGGGCTATATCGTCTATTTGGTCGTGACCGGTCAGATGGGTCAGTTCTGGGCCGCCATGGCTAGCGTTCAGGCGCCGTGGCTCGCTGCCGCGTGCTTCTGCATGTTCCTATACTTGTTTTTTGGCATCGTGGCGTACGCGATTGCCGTATGGCTCGATCCCAATTCGCCTGTCGGCATCCGCGACCTCATTTCGGTCGAGGCGAGCGGCATCTTCTTTGGCAACCTGACGCCCATGATGATGGGCTCCACGCCTGCCCAGATTTATCGCCTGACCAAAGCCGGCCAAAATGTGGGCGAAGCGGGTGCCACGCAGTTCACCCGCTTTATCGTGTACCAGTTTGGTTTGGTGGCATGGGGTGCCATTCTGCTGCTCGCCCGCATGCCGTTTTTCGCCGAGCGCTATGGCGACATGACGCTGCTTTGCGTCTTTAGTTTTGGCGGCCACTGCTGCATTCTTCTCGGCATCTTTGCCGTGGCGTTGATGCCCAAGACCGTCACGCGCGTCGCACATTGTATTATCAATTGGCTCGAGCGCATGGGCGTTTCCGCTACTAAGATCGAGGGCTGGCGTACCTTTGTCGATGGCGAGATCTACTCGTTTTCCGAGAAATTCAAACTCTCTGCCGGCCATTTTTCGTCCATGCTGCTCACGGTCGTCATCACCATGTTGCAGCTGGCGTTTTTCTACCTGGTTCCGTATTTTTTGATGCTTGCCTTTGGTCAGTACGACGTTGACTTTTTCTCGGTCATGGCGGCGAGTGCTTTTGTACAGCTGTTGAGTTCCGCCGTCCCGCTGCCTGGCGGCACCGGTGGTGCCGAGGGCGGCTTCGCGCTGTTCCTGGGTCACTTTTTTGGCACGGCAGCGACTGCCGGCTATCTGCTTTGGCGTCTGATCACCTTTATCGCGCCGACCATTTTGGCCGCCCCTCTTTTGGGCCTTAAGAGCGCTCATAACGAGAGTATCCATGCACGCTGGGACCGTATGATGTGCAAGCTCGGGCGCACTCCTCAGAAGCCTTCTGCGTCCGTTAAGGCACATCCAGCCTCTCAGCAGGTTACCGTGGACCCCAATCAGCATGCTCAAAAGACTGCTGTGGCCTCTAAACCGGCACGGAAGACCTATGTTCGTCAGACTGGCGACGGTATCCGCGTTTCCCCTGCGGCGCTCAATAAAAAGAAGCGGCCCTAGAGCCCAGTTGGTGAGTCGTGCGTTCTTAATGATGCTCGTCATTGCGATGCTAGATGTAGGATAATCCTCTTACGTTGATTATCTCCCACTTGTACAGGAGCTATAGGTGGGCAGTTGACATGAAGGGGACACGTCTATGGCCACCACTAAACCGCGCCTTGACCGCCGCATCGTTCGCAGTCGCAATGCGATTCTTTCGGCATTCGAGCGACTGCTGATGGAAAAGCCCCTCGCCGATATTACGGTGAGCGCCATCGCGCGCGAGGCAAATGTCGACCGTAAGACCTTCTACGTGCACTTTGGCACGGTGGACGGCTTGCTCGATGCCATTGCCGTGGATGTGGTCGAGATGATTGTCGACTCAGTCGAGAAGACGCTTTCCTCTATGGGCGGTAACACCAACGAGCGCGCACTCGGAGCGGCGGCGACCTTCTTCAAAACCGTTAACGAGGCGCTGTGTAACAATTTGGTGCTCAACCGCCAGCTGATTGAAAACATTCCGCTCGACGACTTTATGACGCGCTTGCGTGTGCCGCTCGAGCACGAGATTGCCGAGCGCGACCTGCTGCCCGATGGCTTAAAGGACGAGCTGTTCGACTATTATCTGGCGTTTTTGCTTTCGGGCATTATCGGCATTTACCGCACGTGGGCACTCTCCGATGGCTCGGTGCCCATCGAGCGCATTTCGGAGGTCGCTAACAATCTGACGTTGAACGGGCTATCGAGTCTGGAATCTCGTTTCGAATAGCACTAGCGCCTTATCCCCTCCGAGTTGCGGTGAAATAAGGACTGAATAGGCCTTTTAACGGCTAAAACACTCCCTATTTCACCGCAACTCAGGGGGGGGGATTGCATTACTGGTAGCGCAGGCACTCCACGGGGTCGAGTTTTGCGGCCCGGCGGGCGGGGTAGAAGCCAAAGATTACGCCGATGCCGACGGAGACCGCAAAGGCCAGCAGCACCGTGGCGATCGAAAAACTCGGCGTTATGGTACCGCTGGCACCGAGTTCGCCAAGCACGCCGGAACCCGCGGCGAACATCGCTAGGCCCCAGGCAAGCAGGTAGCCAATCAGGACACCTAGCAGACCGCCGGTGATGCACAACGCCGAAGACTCGGCCAAAAACTGTGCGGTGATATCGCGACGGCTGGCACCCAAGGCTCGACGAATACCGATCTCGCGGATGCGTTCGGTCACATTGGTGAGCATCATGTTCATGATGCCGATACCGCCCACGAGCAGCGAAATGCTGGCAACGGCGCCCATGATGAGCGAAAACGCGCCCATAAAGGAGTTGAGGGCGTCGATGGCGCTTTTCATTGAGGTCGCCGACACGCTGTTATATTCGTCGTCATCCGCGATGTCCTTCATGCTGCGCACCTTGGATTCAATCGTCTTGCACAGCTCATCCATGTCCGTACCCTCGACGGTGAGCGCCGTTACGCTGGGAAAAGACGGGTTCTCGTCGCCAAAGAGGCCCGAGATGGTCTCGCGCGGCATGTAGAGCGTGAGTGAGCCCATGGAGTCGCTGCCGCCGTCGATAACGCCGATAATCTGCACCTCGCCGTTCGACACCTTGATGGTCTTGCCGAGCGCGTCCTGTTCGTTGCCGCACAGCTGGTCCGCGCCGCCGCGGCTGATGAGCGCCACGCGTGCGCCAGATTGGGACTCAGCCTGGGTATAGGTGCGCCCCGCGACGAGCTTGCTGGCGCCCACTGCGTCGAGCATGTCGCTATCGACGCCCTGCGCCATGACGTTATAGCTTTTGTCACCGGCCTTGTACTCGGTATAGGCACTGTCCACGATACCGATTTGCTCGATCTGCGGCACCATCTTGCGAAGCTTCTCAACGTCCGACTCGGTGAGCTCTTGCGACGAATAAATCTGCACCATACGCGCGGCGTTGAGGCCCAGGCTGTTGACCAGGCTGTTTTGGATACCGCCGATAAGCGAGGTCATGGCAATGACGGAGGCGATGCCAATAACAATGCCCAGGATGGTGAGTAGGCTGCGTCCCTTGTTGGCCTCGAGGGAGTGAAGGGCTTCTTGGATAAGGTCGCGCGTGCTCATGCCTTCACTCCTTTCGTCGGATTGGCGTGTGCGGAAATCATGGGCAGGTTATCAATGGCGCCGTGCAGGGTCTGCGGTGCGTGCGCGATGTACGCGCCGTCGTGGATTCGGCCGTCGCGAATGGTTACGGCACGGTCGGCCTCGGCGGCGATACCGGGATCATGCGTGATGAGCACGATGGTCTTGCCACTCTCTTGGAGCTTGTGGAAGGTTTCCATGACGAGCGCCCCGGTTGTGGAGTCCAGGTTTCCCGTCGGCTCGTCCGCCAGGATGATGGGCGGGTCGTTGACGAGGGCGCGCGCGATGGCAACCCTCTGCATCTGTCCGCCTGAGAGCTCGGAGATGCGGTGGTCCCAGTGGTCGACCGGCAGCGTGACGGCTTGCAGCGCATGAACGGCGCGCATCTCACGCTGAGCCAGCGGCACGTTGGTGTACGACAGCGGCAGCATGACGTTTTCGATGACCGATAGGCGCGGCAGCAGGTTAAAGCTCTGAAAGACAAAGCCGATGCTCAGGGCACGGACTTCGGTGAGCTCGTCATCGTCGAGCTCCGCCACGTTGAGGCCCTGCAGGTAATAATCGCCTGCCGTTGGCTTGTCCAGGCAGCCCAGGATGTTCATGAGCGTTGACTTGCCCGAGCCAGAAGGGCCGGTAATGGCCACGAATTCGCCGGGATTCACTGCCAGGCTCACGTTATGCAGGATATGGGCGCAGCCGGCTTCGCTCTCAAAAATGCGATGCACGTTGCGGATGTTGATGACGGGACGCATTACAAGCCCTCGTCGGCAGACATGCTGCCAGAGTCGTCGCCGTCGGCCGTCATGCCTGCGCCGGTGTCCACGATGAGGGTGTCGCCGTCGCGCAGCTTGGTAACCGGTACGTCTGCGTTGATCTCATTGCCCTGGTCGTCGCGCTTGACCTGCGTCTTGCCGACCACGGCGTCGTTATCGTTTTGCGTCACAATGGTCACCTTCACGCGGCGCATCTCCTTGCCTTCACCGTCGGTTGCCACGTTGACGTAATAGTGCTCGCCATCCTCGGTCATGAGCGCCATGGTCGGCACCATCACCACATCGTCGAGCTGCTCGGTTACCACCGAGACCTCGGCGGTCATGCCCGGCTTGAGGCGCGCGTCGGGCGCGTCGATCAAAATATCGACGTTATAGGTCACGCTAGCGCCGCCACCGTAGGTGGAGTCGGAGTTTGCCACCGATGCGATTGTCGTGACCGTTCCCTGGCTCACGATATCGGGAAAGGCCGGATAGGTAACGTTGGCGCTCTGGCCCACTGCGATCTTGGCGATATCCTTTTCGCCCACCTGAACGGTGACCTTCATCTTGGAGAGGTCAGCGATCTGCATGCACTGCTTGCCGCCGGTCGTATCGCCTTCGCCCATAATCATGCCGCCCGTCACCGTGGCGCCGACCTTGGCGTTGAGCTCGACGATGCTGCCCGAGCTGGGCGCGGTCACGGTGCGCTCGGCGGCTTTGGCGTTGGCCTGGTCCAGGGTCGCCTGGGCCGAGGCCAGGTTACGTTGGGCGCTCGAGATGGCGCTCGTGTCGGCACTCGTGTCGGCACTCGTGTCGGCGCCGCCGCTGGCGCCACTTGCGCCTGCCGCATCTGTGTCAGTCGCCGGAGCGGCTTGGGCGGCAGCTACCGCTTTCTGCGCGTTGGCGAGGTCTTCCTGTGCCGCCGCCACCGCGCGCTGCGCCTCGGCAACGTTGCGATCGAGCTCGTCATTTTTAATGGTCATGAGCACATCGCCCTCGTTAACGGACTGGCCGGCTGATACGTTGATCGATGCCACCGTGCCGTCGACAGAAGGGGAGACCACCGAAGCCGAGATAGGCTTGAGCTGGCCTTTAGCCTCGACGGTGGTCGTAAATGTACCCTCGGTGACCATGTCGGTCACCGGCCCGTTGGTACCTGCGGGCCGTGCGTTGATGACGAAGGTTACGACTACGGCGATGAGCACAGTGGCGGCAACGACGCCGGCCGCAATGCCGCGTCGGATGAGCTTTTTGCGCCGACGCTCGGCACGCTTCGCCTTGAGCTTGGCGTAGGCCTCTTCGTCAGAAATCTCGGTTGCATCGCTTGTGCTGCCGTTTTGCTGTGTGGCGCGCACGTTTGTTATGAGGGGAAGCGTTTCGGTGGCACCCTCGGGCGCTCGCTCGGTATCATTCGGTCTCGGGGTGATGGTGGGGACATTCGACATAGCGTATCCTTTATAGAAAGTTCTTCGATAAGTATATGCGCCCGTCGCGAGAAGCGGGCGCATATGGCGGATTCTTTCGGAACTGTTAGATTGGAGCGTCAGTTCCCCGTTGTGCGAAGGCGTGTTTCCCTACGAGTGCACGACCACGCACAGGCCGACGCTGATGCAGTCGTGGAGTGCCTTGGCGTCGGCCAGGCGCAGGTTGATGCAACCGTGGCTGCCGCACCACTTGTACGACTCTGCATTATCGAAGCTCTTGTCGTTTTGCCATGTAGCGTCGTGGAAGCCGATCATATTGCCCTCGAAAGGCATCCAGTAGCTCACCGGGCTCTCGTATTTGGGCTTACCGGTCTCGGGGTCCTTGGCTCCGATCAGGGTGCTGCCGCCGTCATTGCTATTGATCTGCCAAACGCCCTCGGGGGTGGCATCCTCTCCCGGTTTGCCCGAGATAAAGTTGGCTTCCCAAACGATATTACCGTTCTCGTCATAGTAGCGCGCGTGCTGCTCGGACAGGTCGACGTCGATATACGCCTTCCAGTCGGGCTCTCCCTTTGCGGTATAGGTGTCGGCCTTCTGGGAGTACTTAATCTCGATTTCGCCGGTCTGCTTGTTGTTAATGGCGTCCTCGACCTGCTTGGCGAGTGCGTCGCTATCGACGGACCAGCCAAAGTCACCGCCCTCGACGGCACATTCTTTGCCATCGGCACGCGTCCACCAGCGGGTAGTGCCCACGGTATTAAAGCTATTGGCGAGCTCGGCTGCCCAGCTACCGATCTGCGACGTATCGAGTGTGGGGTTGGCCGGATCGGCAAAGCTGATCCACTGCAACACGGAGCTGCCGTCGACCTTGCCGGCATCCTCGCCGTTGAGCTTGAGGGTCACGTTGACGCCCAAGAAGTTGTTGGCGGCATCGCATGCGGCCTGAATTTGATCATTGGTCAGCGTTTCATTGAGCGGCTCATAGGCATCGTTGCCGAGCTTGGAAAGATCTACGGTCTCGGCCAGCGAGGCAAGCTCGAGCTCGGCATACTTAATGACATGCTCGCGGTTGAGTTTTTCGTTGGAGCGCGCCTTCTCGACGGTAAACTTGCCGGCTTGCTCGTCATAGGAGCTATTGGCCTCGAACGTACCCGAACGGCCCTCGTTAAACTCGTCAATGGCGGCGCCCAGATCCTCCTCAAACTTCTTTTGGTCAAAGGTGTCAGAGAGCATGGACAGGTCGACGTCTTGTTCAAGATCGACTTCGTTGGAGGTAGCGATTGTTTTGGTCTTGCCGCTTAAGGATTCCACAAGGCGGACCGGCCATATAAAGGCTTCGTTGCGGCTGATGATTTCTTTTGCGGCAGCTTCGCCGTCGACGATGGGTTCATCGGACTCGGGCTGATAGCTCCAGTTAAAGTCATCGCCTGTCACCGTGAGCTTATAGTGCTTCCATGCCGAGTTGACCTTAGTGGCAGCAGACGAAGCGTTGGAGAACGAGACGTCGACGCCGGCAATGGTGGTGTTGGGGTAGGCTACCTGCGAAAATGCGACAACGCCAACAATGTAAACGACAACAATGAGGCCCAGAGCAACGAAAAGGGTCATTTTGGCCCCGGATTTTTTTCCGTTGGCGTGGTTCTCTGACCCACGGGGGCCCTTGTGATGGTTTTGCGTGTGTGAAGGCGCGTGCTTAGTCGCTTTATTGCTCTGACGCTGCTGATACGCATGGGGGTTCTGGCGCTGTGAGGTGTTTCCCGAACCATGCTTTGTGCTACGCGTTGGCGTAATGGGGCGCGGCGACTGGATGCCGTCGGTAGGCCTAGAAGGCTGTTTAGGATCGGGAATCAGTTGGGTGCGGTCGTTTTGCGACATCGTATGCATATCCTTCGAATTTCGCCTTGCGGCTCATCGTGTTTTTACTGGGCTTGCATTATAGCGATTACCCTGTTGTTTGTGGTATTGAAACGGTGGCATTGGCAAGAGGTTGGACATTTGTCCCACCTCTTGTTTTGGACTGTTCTTTATCCGCACACGCCGCATTTAGCGCAAGCCGAAAGCGCGGCCGGAGCCTGCGCGATGCCGCCCTTTGCCGTCTCGCGCAGCGTGGCCGGCAACGCGTGGCCCACCGAGAGCATGACGTGTGCCATCTGGTCGAAGGGCACAAGGCTTTTGATACCTGCAAGGGCGAGCTGCGCCGAGCTAAATGCGGCCGCCACGCCGATCGCGTTGCGGTTTTGGCATGGCACTTCGACAAGGCCGCCCACGGGATCGCATACAAGACCAAGCAGATTGCTCAGTGCGATAGAGCTAGCGTCGAGTGCCTGCTCGGGCGTGCCGCCCAGCATCTGGACTAACGCGGCAGCGGCCATGGCGGCGGCGCTGCCCACCTCAGCCTGACATCCGCCTTCGGCACCGGCGACGCAGGCACTTGTGGTGAGGTTGAGACCAATCGCGGCAGAGCAGTAGAGTGCGTCCATGACCTGTTCGTCATCGAGCTGTAGATGGTCGGCGAGCGCCAACACGCAGCCGGGCACGACGCCCGCAGAGCCGGCCGTGGGGGCGGCGACGATGACGCCCATGGTGGCAGAGCGCTCAAGCACAGCCATGGCGCGGGCTACGGCTTCGGTTTGGACGGCGCCCATCAGGTTTGTGCTCAGATCGTTGCGGCGTGTGGCGTCGACGAGTTTTGCCTCGCCGCCGATAAGCCCGCCGAGCGAGCGCTGCGGTGCGGCGATGGGCGCCGTTGTCTCCTCGCGCATGACCTCGAGTACGCGGCGCATGGCGGCGATGGCGTGCTGCTCGCCGGTCAGGCGGGCTTCGCGTACGGCCATGACGGCGCCAATGTTGAGGCCCAGTTCGGCGCAGGCGTCGAGGAGCTGTTCGCCATCGTCGAAGATTTCCTTGGCGGAAACGCCGGGGGAGAGCGATGAGGCCGAGCCGGGAAGCTCAATGAAGGTGGCATAATCGACATGGTCGAGCATGCGTAGCATGGGAACGACGATGTCATCGGGGGTGCCGTCGGTCTCAAATACGGAATAAGCTTGGCCGCCTACCTCGGTGCGGTAGGTGCGGCAGAAGGCAATGTTTACGTGTGCGTAGGCGAGCTGGTTCGTGAGCGCGGCGAGAACGCCGGGGACGTCTTGGTGCGCCACAAACAGGGTGGAATACATGCCCGAGATATCGACGCCGACGCCGTTGATGCGGCTGATGCGCATTTTGCCGCCGCCAAGGCTCTCGCCGCGGACCTGCGCCGTGGCGCCCGTGTCATCGACCATGTCGATGTCGACGGTGTTGGGGTGGATGGAGGCGTCGTCGCCCTTAATGTCAAAGTGATAGCTGAGGCCCTGCTCGCGCGCGAGGTCAAAGGCCTGCTTGATGTTCTCGTCGTCGGTGTCGAGGCCCAAGATGCCCGCGACGAGTGCGCGGTCGGTGCCATGGCCGCGGTAGGTGTGGGCAAAGGAGTTCCACAGGCCAAAGGTGACCTTGGTGATGCGGCCTTCCAGCAGACTGGCGGCAACTTGGGCGCAACGCAGGGCGCCGGCGGTGTGCGATGAACTGGGGCCGACCATGATGGGGCCCAAGATCTCGAATGCCGAGGTCGTAGCTAGTGTTTGCGGCTTGCCTGCCATGGCTGCTCCTTTCCTATCCTGTCGTCCCGAGGGGCGGGGCATAAGGTCGCCTGCTCGGACAGTCCTGCTCGCACGGAGAGCACATTAAGTGCTCTCCGGCTCGTGCGGAACTCGCGATCGACCTTATGCCCCGCCCCTCGGGACTAAGGATACATGGTAGAAGTGCGCGTGCGCAAAATTCATTAGCTGGTGATGCGTCATGCATTGCATAACGAAATATCTTCACCACCGGTTAATAAAAAAGAGGTACCGGTTGTTCCGGTACCTCTTTTTGGTGCGTTTTTATTTGGCTGTGGCTTTTCTCGTTAGCTTACAGGCCGCAGGCTGCTTTGAGTTCGTCGATGCGGTCCGTTTTCTCCCAGGTAAAGTCGGCGTCTTCGCGGCCAAAGTGACCGTAGGCTGCCGTCTTTTCATAGATGGGGCGACGCAGGTCCAGGTCGCGGATGATTGCGCCCGGGCGCAGGTCAAAGGTCTTCTCCACGGCCTCGACGATCTTGTCCTCGGCAACATGCGCGGTGCCAAAGGTGTCGACCATAATCGACAGCGGCTTGGACACGCCGATGGCGTAGGCCAGCTCGACCTCGCAGCGATCGGCCAGGCTGGCGGCGACTACGTTCTTGGCGACCCAGCGAGCGGCGTACGCGGCAGAGCGGTCGACCTTGGTGCAGTCCTTGCCGCTAAAGGCGCCGCCGCCGTGACGGCCGTAGCCGCCGTAGGTGTCGACGATGATCTTGCGGCCGGTCAGGCCCGTGTCGCCCATGGGGCCGCCCACGACAAAGCGTCCGGTGGGGTTCACATAGATATCGGCGCCATTCCACGGCATGTTCTCGGCATCCATGACTGGTGCGATGACATGCTCGATGAGGTCGGCCTTGATCTTGCCCATGTCCTCAACTTCGGCAGCGTGCTGCGTGGAGATGACGATGGTTGTGACCTCCACGGGCTTTCCGTCCTCGTAGCGCACGGTGACCTGGGTCTTGCCGTCGGGGCGCAGATAGGGCAGGGTTCCGTCGTGGCGCACGGCGGACAGGCGTTCCGCCAGGCGGCTTGCCAGGTAGTGCGGCATGGGCATGAGGGTCTTGGTCTCGTTGGAGGCGTAGCCAAACATCATGCCCTGGTCGCCGGCACCGATCAGGTCGATCGGGTCGGTGGTGGCGCCGGTCTGGGTCTCAAATGACTCGTCGACGCCCTGGGCGATATCGGGGGACTGCTCGTGGATGAGGCTCATGACGCCGCAGGTATCGCAGTCAAAGCCAAACTTGGCGCGGTTGTAGCCGATGCGGCGGATGACGCCACGGGCGATTTCCTGCACGTCGACGTATGCCTGGGTGCGAATCTCTCCGGCGACGATGACGGTGCCGGTGGTCACGAGGGTCTCGCAGGCGCAGCGGACGTTTTCAACGTTGGCGGGCACGCCGTTGGGCGCAATATAGCCCTGCTCCTGCAGCTCTATTTCTTTGGCGAGGATTGCGTCGAGGACGGCATCGCTGATCTGGTCGGCGATCTTATCGGGATGGCCTTCGGTCACCGACTCCGACGTAAACACAAAAGACCCCTGCTGGGGCGGGATGGAACGAAGCTCTTCTGACATGATTGTCCTTTCGAATAACGTGTCCCAGCGACCGTTACCATTCCGCTGGGCTCTCTATGCAGGGGCACATCATAGCGCGTAAATCCAACATTCACACCCTTTCCGCACCTACTCATTAGGTAGCTAATTTGGGACGGGGCTTTTTTAGCTACCCCGGCAGGCTATCGGCTAAACCAGCAGACAATCAGCCGGGGTAGCTAAAAAAGCCCCGTCCCAAATTAGCTACCATATTAGCTACCCGGCTTCGATGACTGGGTCGGTGCCCTTTGTGCGGAGGTGGGCATTGTTGCTTTATACTGGTGCGGTTAGACATCCATCCTGCAATCGAGGAGATTTCCATGGCATCAGACGTTCGCGTCCGCTTTGCACCCTCACCGACGGGCAAGCTGCACATCGGCGGCGCCCGCACCGCTATCTATAACTGGGCTTTTGCCCGCGCAAACGGTGGCACGTTCATCCTGCGCATCGACGACACCGATCCCACCCGCTCTACCGACGAGAACACGCAGATCATTCTGCGCGCTATGCGTTGGCTGGGCCTGGACTGGGACGAGGGCCCCGAGGTTGGCGGCGACTTTGGCCCCTATGCCCAGACCGAGCGCCTGGACCTGTACAAGCAGGCCGCCCAGAAGCTTTGGGACGAGGGCAAGGCCTATCCCTGCTTCTGCACCAAGGAGCAGCTCGAGGCCGACCGTAAGGCCGCCCAGGAGCGTAAAGACCCCTTCCAGGGCTATCAGCGCCGCTGTCGCGATCTCGATCCCGAGGAGGCACGCCGCCGCATCGAGGCCGGCGAGCCCTACGTCCTTCGCATCAAGGTGCCCGAGGACCGCGGCGATGTCGTCATTCACGACGCCGTCCACGGCGAGGTGACCTTCGACGCCAAGGAGCTCGACGACTTTGTCATCTTCCGCTCCGATGGCACGCCCACGTATAACTTCGCGACTGTCGTCGACGACGCCATGATGAAGATCACCCATGTCATCCGCGGCGATGACCATCTGTCCAACACCCCGCGCCAGGTCATGGTTTACGAGGCCCTCGGCGCGCCCGTTCCCACGTTCGCCCACATCTCCATGATCTTGGGTGCCGACGGCAAGAAGCTCTCTAAACGCCACGGCGCCACCTCGGTGGAGGAGTACCGCGACGCCGGCTACCTGTCCGACGCGTTCGTTAACTACCTGGCGCTGCTCGGCTGGTCGCTCGACGGCGAGACCACGATCATCCCGCGCGATGTCCTGGCCCGTAAGTTCTCGCTCGACCGCATTTCCAAGAACCCGGCGACCTTCGACCCCAAAAAGCTCGACTGGGTCAATGCCGAGTACATCAACAACATGTCCGACGCCCAGTTTGCCGACGAGATCATGGTCCCCGAGCTGCACGAGGCCGGTATGATCGAGGGTAACATCGAGTACGGCGAGGACTGGATCGACGCGCTTGCCGCCATCGTCAAGCCGCGCACCAAGATGCCGGCCGACGCCGTGACCGTCGCCGCTCCCATCTTTGCCACGGCCGAGACGCTCGAGTATGACGAGAAGTCTGTCAACAAGGGTCTGGCCAAGGAAGGCATGGGCGCCATTCTGGATGCCGCCAAGGCCGCGCTCGAGGGCGTGGATGAGTGGACGGCTGCCAACATCGACGTCGCGCTTGAGCCGCTGCCCGAGCAGATGGACCTCAAGAAGCGCGTGGTGTTCCAGGCTGTGCGCGTCGCCGTCTGCGGTAACATGGTGAGCCCCCCGCTGGGCGAGACCATGGCGCTCGTCGGCCGCGACGACTGCCTGGCGCGTATCGACCGCGCCCGCACGATGGCGCTGTAGCAGCTGCGTAAACGCATGTATCCGAGCCCCGTTCACCCGAGCGGGGCTCTTGTTTCTAAAGACGTATGGGATGGGAGGTACAGAGACCATGGCCGAGCAACTGTCGCTGTTTGGTTCGCCGGAACCGGATGAAGCTCCGAAGTCCGCGGTCCCTGCCGCCGCCCCGGCGCAGCCCGAGCCCGCACCCGAACCCGTCACCGCCTACGCGAGCGTGGTCCTCGACATCCCGACTCGTGCGCTCTCCGAGCCCTTCGACTACGGCATCCCGCAGTCCCTTGCCAACGATGCCCAGATCGGATCCACGGTCCTGGTCCACTTTGGCAACCGTGCGGCCGCGGGCTATATTGTCGATATCGCGCCCGAGCTGGGCGACCTGCAAGGCAACGACACCCTCGACCCCTTGCGCATCAAGCCCATCGAGGCCATCCTCAGCAAGCCGCTCTTTACCGCCGAGGCTGCACGCATTGCGCGCTGGATGAGCCACGAGTACGTCGCGACGCTTTCCGAGTGCCTGCGTCTGTTCTTGCCTCCGGGCGGCAGCCCGCGTGTCGTGAAGGGCGATGACGGCGTGTGGACCGTTGAGCGCCCCGCCGTAAAACCCATCCAAAACCGTTGGGTCATGCTCACGCCCGAGGGTTTCGACTACACGCCGCCTAAGACAGCGGTCCGTCAGCGTCAGCTCATCGACGCGCTCCAATGCGGCCCGGTCACGACGCGCGACCTCAACCTGCTCTACAACAGCATGTCGGCAACCATTAAAGCGCTCGAAAAACGCGGCGTCGTGGTGGTGGAGGAGCGCCGCGCCTGGCGTGGGTGCAGCGAGCAGACCACGTTGTCCTCGGCAAGCGGCAAGGCGCCGGTCTCTCTCACCAACGGCCAGCAGCAGGCGCTCGCGCAGATTGAACGCGCCCGCCTTGATGCCCATGGCGACGTGGTCCTTGTCGATGGCGTCACCGGTTCCGGTAAAACCGAGGTTTACCTCTCGGCGATTGAGCGCGTGCTGGCGGCCGGCCGTTCGGCCTGCGTGCTCGTGCCCGAGATTTCGCTGACGGCCCAGACCGTCGGCCGCTTTCGCTCGCGCTTTGGCGAGACGGTCGCGGTCTTCCACTCGCGTCTTTCGGCCGGCGAGCGTCTGGACCAGTGGGATATGGTTGCCAGCGGTGCCGCGCGCGTGGTCGTGGGCGCCCGCTCGGCGCTCTTTTGCCCGCTCAGCGATCTTGGTCTCATCATCATCGACGAGGAGCACGAGACCAGCTACAAGCAGGGCTCCAGCCCGCGCTACCATGCGCGCGAGGTGGCTGCCGAGATGGCGCGCCGCTATCGGTGCCCGCTCGTGTTGGGCTCCGCCACGCCCTCGGCCGAGGCTCTCGACCGCTGTCGCCGCGGTATGTACAACGGTGCCACCTGGACGCGTGTCGAGATGCCCGAGCGCCCGGGACACGCCGTGCTGCCCACGGTCCGCATTGCCGATCTGCGCCGCGAGTTCGCGCACGGTAGCCGCTCCATGTTCTCTAAACCGCTGATGGAAGGCCTGGAGCGTGTGGTCGAGCGCCGCGAGAAGGCCGTACTGCTGCACAACCGCCGCGGTTTTGCGCCGTTTTTGATGTGCCGTGAGTGCGGCTGCGTCCCCACCTGCAACCACTGTTCTACCGCGCTCACGTACCACGAGCGCACGCACACGCTGCAGTGCCACACCTGCGGATCGTCTTGGCGCGTGCAGCCCTATCCGGCGCCCACGAGTCGTTGTCCCAAGTGCGGCAGCCGCTACCTGGCAAAAATGGGGCTGGGTACGCAGCAGATCGAGGACGCCCTACACCAGATACTGCCCGAGGATGTCGCCATCATTCGCATGGACGCCGATTCCACACGCGGCAAGGATGCGCACAAAAAACTACTCGAGCAGTTCGATGCCGCCGATTGCGCGGTGCTGCTGGGTACCCAGATGATTGCCAAGGGCCTCGATTTTCCCGAGGTCACGCTCGTGGGCGTGGTCAATGCCGACTTTGCGTTAAAGCTGCCCGATTTTAGGGCGGGGGAGCGCGCCTACGATTTGCTGGAACAGGTCGCCGGCCGCGCCGGTCGCGGCGATCGTCCCGGCGAGGTTATCATCCAGACGTATCTGCCCGAGGACCCGGTCATTCGCGCCGTCGCAGAGCACGATCGTTCGATCTTTACCGACTACGACTTGGACCAGCGCCGAGACGCCCTGTATCCGCCGTTCGTGCGCCTGGCCAACATCTTGGTATGGTCGACGAACGCGGATGACGCGCAGGACTACATTGGGCACATCGCAAAGCTTCTCAAGCGCCGCTGGCATGCCGCCGCGCCTGACTTTTTGCGGGCCGGAAGTGTCGTGCCGCAGGTGCTGGGCCCGGCTTCGTGTGTAATCGAGAGAGCCAAAGACCGTTATCGCTTCCATCTGCTTGTCAAGTCGCCGGTAGGGTACCATGTCTCTGATGATATCGACGCCTGCCTCAAAGAGGTGGGCTCCGTGCGCGGCGTGAGCGTGAGCGTTGACGTCGACGCTTATGATTTGATGTAACAACCCGAAAGGATGGCCATGGAAGCCAACGGAATCGTACTTTCGCCCGACCCTCGTTTGCGCCAGGAGTGCGCCGTCATCGAGGAGGTCACCCCGGCGATCGAGGCGCTTGCCGAGAAGATGAAGAAGATGATGTTCGACAACGGCGGTTGCGGCCTGGCCGCCCCGCAGATCGGCGAGCTCATCCAGCTCGTCACCATCGACTGCGACTACACCGACAAGAACGACTACGATCCCTACGTGCTCATCAACCCTGTCATTGTTGAGCAGAGTGACCATCTGGTGCCGTTTAGCGAGGGCTGCCTTTCCATCCCTGGCATTAGCTGCGAGATCGAGCGTCCCGACCATGTCGTTGTCGAGGCATACGATTTGGACGCCAACCTTATTCGCTATGAGGCCTCGGGCGACCTGTTCTGCGTGTGCCTGCAGCACGAGATCGATCACCTGCACGGCAACACCATGTTCGAGCGACTCAAGCCGATGCAGCGCATCAAGGCCGTCAAGGAGTACCAGGACGCCCTGGCCCGCGGCGCTCGACCGGGCGAGACGGAGTAGGTCCCACCGTCCCCTTCCGCCGCAGGGCTTAGGTTTTGCTCCATGCTCAAACAGTCCTGCTCGCACGAAGAGCACATTAAGTGCTCTTCGGCTCGTGCGGAACTGCGCGTGGAGCAACAACCTAAGCCCTGCGGCGGAAGGGGACTGCGTTTTCGTGCTCCTTTTCGCCCGGGTGCCATTGGGCCAGGGAGGGGCGTCTTCGCTGATAATTGCTTTGTTGGAAGAGCTGCTTTTATTGCGGCTCTTTCTTTGGTTTTGGGTATATTTGTTCTTGTTGAATTGTTATTGCGGATGGGCTGGCGACTTGGCTTTCCGCTGTTATTTGGAGCCGTCTCGGTTTTGTTTGAGGGGAGACGTTCTTTATGCGTATTGTGTTTATGGGTACGCCCGATTTCGCGGTGCCGTCGCTTTCTTCGCTTGTTGAGGCTGGGAATGAGATTACGCTGGTAATTACGCGTCCCGATGCTGTTCGCGGGCGTGGTAAAAAGCTGGAGCCGTCTCCTGTTAAGGCCAAGGCGCTTGAGCTTGGTCTGCCCGTTGTTGAGACAAATCGTATGACGCCGGATGTTATTGATCGGCTTAAGGCTGCTGATGCCGATATTTTCTGTGTGGCTGCCTATGGCTGCATTTTGCCCGATGAGGTGCTGCATATGGCGCCGCTCGGTATTGTGAATGTTCATGCTTCGCTGCTGCCCCGTTGGCGTGGCGCTGCTCCCATTCAGCGTGCCATTCTTGCTGGTGACGAGGTTGCTGGCGTTTCCATTATGCGCATTGGGCATGGCGTGGATACGGGCGCTTATTGCGCGCAGGTGTCGACCTCGGTTGCCGGTAAACATGCCGAGGCATTGACCATGGAGCTTGGTGAGCTGGGCGGTAAGTTGCTTGCCGATACGCTTCCCTCGCTTGCCGATGGCTCGGCTGTTTGGACTGAGCAGGATGAGTTCCTTGTCACGCATGCTGCCAAGATTTCCAAGCAGGAGATGCGTCTGGATCCGCAGATGGGGGCGCTTGATTGCGTGCGTCATGTGCTTGCCTCTTCCGACACCGCTCCCGCTCGCTGTGTGATTGCCGGCAAGACCGTGCGCGTGCTCGATGCCGCGCCGGCAGATGTATCGCTTGGCGAGGGGCTCGTCGCCGTTCAGGCCAAGCGCGTTTACCTGGGCCTGTCCGATGGCGCGGTCGAACTGCTTGAGGTTAAGCCCGATGGTAAGCGTGCTATGGCTGCTTCTGCCTGGGCTGCTGGCCTGCAGGGTGCGGATCTTTCGTGGGGTGTTTTGTCATGAGTAAGCTTTCCCCCGCGCGCAAGCTCGCGCTTGATGTTTTGATGGAGGCCGATCGCCGCGGCATGTACGCGCGTGACGTGCTCTCGTCCCGCGCCTCGGCCAAGGCCATTGACCAGCGCGATTCTGCTTTAGCCGCTCGTTTGGCACTGGGCGTTGCAGCCACCCAGGGCATTTTGGATGAGCTGCTCGACCAGTTTCTCGATAAGCCCAAAAAGGTCGCGCCTCGTGTGCGCATGGCACTTCGTATCTCGGCCTTCGAGATGCTCTACCTGCATACCCCGGGTCGCGTTGCGGTGAGTCAGGGCGTTGAGCTCGTGCGCAGCGGTGCTAAGTCTGCCGCCGGCCTGGCGAACGCCGTGCTGCATAAGGTTGCGGACAACGTCGAGGACTTTGCCACTGCGGCGGATGCCGATGAGTCCGAGCGTCGTTTGGTTCGCCTATCTCGCCTGATGGGCATGCCGCGCTGGCTGTGCGCTCGCATTATGGCGTCGTTCGATACACCCGAGGGCGCGCTCGGCTTTGCCGGCAATCTGGCGCCCGCGCCGCTGGCTTTGCACGAGAATGCCTTTGCAACAAAACCCGATCCGTACATTTCGCAGCTTGTGGCACCCGTGTTCCCGGGTTGCCATGCGCCGGTCGACGCGCAGGCCACGGTTGCGTCGGGTGTGTTTGAGCGCGCAGCTGCCGTGGCCTCGGACCTTAACGCCCAGCTCATCGCTACTGCGGCGACCCGTCCCGGGCGTTGTCTAGAGATTGGCGCCGGTCGTGGCACCAAGACCTATGTGATGATGTGCCAGGCCAAACGTGCCGGTTACGACCGTCAGCACACCGCACTCGATTTGCACGACCGCAAGTGCGACCAGAATCTCGCGCGTCTGCATAAGGCGGGTATTACGGGTGTTCGTACGGTGTCGGGCGATGCCTGCGAGCTCAATGAGGTGCTCGCGTCCTTTGACGCGATGCTTGGCGAGCCTGTCCTGTTCGACACGGTGTTTATCGATGCTCCGTGCTCGGGCACCGGCACCATGCGCCGTCATCCCGAGATTCCCTGGCGTCTGACCGAGAACGACGTTACGACTGAGTTGCCCCGCCTGCAGCTGTCGATGCTCAAGGAAGCAGCCGCGCGCGTGGCTGCCGGCGCTGAGCTTATCTATGCCACCTGCTCGGTCTTCGATGAGGAGAACACGCAGGTCGTTGATGCCTTCCTAGCCTCTCCCGAGGGCGCCGGCTTTACCGTGGCGCCGCTCTCCGAAGCCCAGATTCTGCAGCTCCCCGAGTACGATCATGCCAAGAGCCTCGTCACCCTGCGCCAAAACGCTCGAGGCCTCTTCCAAAGTGTGCCCGTTAATGCGGACTCCTACGACGGCCACTTCTGCGCCAGACTGGTCCGCAAGTAAAACGGATTCCAAGGGTAGCTAATTTGGGACGGGGCTTTTTTAGCTGCCCTGGCCGCCAGTCGGCCAAACATTTGCGTTATCAGCTGGGGCAGCTAAAAAAGCCCCGTCCCAAATTAGCTACCCTACGTTTCAAGATGACCTGCCCGCCACGAAATGGGCCTATCTACTACATTAAACCCATTACCCTCAACCATGCCAAATTTAGCGAAATCAAAACCGCAGGTAGACGGCTCGTCGATTTTGTAAAAACGCAGGTGTGCTCGGACCATACGGGTCAAACGTAGTAGATAGGCCGTTTTCGTGGCGCAACCCCAGACCAGTCGCCGGGGCGTGGGACATTCCTGAAAAATTCGACCCCGCGATCGGGCTTGAACGCGGGGTCGCTTGTCGCTAGTGGTTATGTGGGCAGTCGGCGCAGCAACCGCTTGTGGCGCTGGTGCTGGACCCGCCACTGCGCTGGTCGGTGTTGTAGAAACCGCTGCCGTCGAACTTAATGCCGCTGGCCGAGAACGTCTTGGATGCCGGGGCGCCGCAGCTGGGGCATACAACCTCGGGAGTCTCGGACATGGGGTGCTCAACCTCAAAAACGTTGCCGCAGCTCGTGCACTTATATTCGTAGCGCGCCATAATACTTCCTTTTCAGCACAAAGCGGGCAGATCGCTCTGCCCGCAAAAATTCAAACAGCTGTAACTGTACCCCATATCGGGGGTTTTATCACGCTTCGCCCCAGAATCTATGGGTGCTGCGCAGGAGCTTCGCAGTTTTCTCTTCGGCCTCCGCAACGTCTGCCTCTTGTGCCTGCCACGTCCAGTTGCCTGTGGCTACACCCGGTACGTTCATACGTGCGTCATCGCCCAGCCCCAGCACATCCTGCAGCGGCATCATCACCAGGGGGGCGTCGCTTGCGAGCGCGTCGCCCATCAGCTTGGCCGCCACCTCAGCACCGCTCGGCTCGTCGCCGCCTGCAAAGGAGCGCGTGCACCAGCCAGCGAGCGTCGAAGTGTCGTGCGTCGAGGTGTACAGGATTTTGTCCGGCGTGGGATGAATTCCGCAGCGAACGTCGTAGTCACTAAACTCCAGTACGTCCATGCCAGGAAAACCGCAGGTCGAAGCCATAGCGCGAACGCCAGGCGTCAGATAGCCCAGATCCTCGGCAATAAAATTGAGGGGACCCAGCTCGTCGTAGGCGGTCTGGAACAGGTCCTTGCCCGGACCAGCAAGCCAGCGGCCGTCGGCACAGGCTTTGCCAGCGGGAATGCTAAAGTAGTTGTGGAAGCCCAGGAAGTGGTCCAGGCGCACGCGGTCGTAGAGCGCGAACGCTCGGCGCAGGCGATCGAGCCACCAGCGATAGCCGGTCTCCTTCATGTGATCCCAGCGGAAGGTGGGGTTTCCCCACACCTGACCTTCGGGCGCAAAGTTGTCGGGTGGCGCACCGGAGATCTCGATTGCCTTGCCGGTATCGGACAGCCAGAAGTTCTCGGGCTCGCTCCACGCATCTGCCGAATCGTCCGACACATACATCGGGATATCGCCGATGACCTCGATGCCCTTCTTGTGCGCATAGTTCATGAGCTCGCACCAAGCCAGGTCAAAGCGGTACTGCATGTAGGCCTGAAGCTCGGCCTCGTCGTGGAAGCGCTTGTCGTCGATCAGATGCTCGTTGTAGCGCGCGACATCTGCCGGCCAATTGTGGCGCGACTCGCCCTCAAAATATTTCTTAACGGCCATGTAGACGCAGTACTTCTCGAGCCAATCGGCATTGCGATGTTTAAACGCGGTGTACAGCGGGTCGGCATCTTCGCCACCGTGGGCCTTCCAAGAAGCGAAGTCGGCGGCCAGCTCCTCGTGACTTTCGGGCAGCAGGTCGATGTTACCCGCAAAAGCCGAGGGTCCGGCATAGGGGGAGCGGAAGAAATCCGTCGGGTTGACGGGCAGGACCTGCCAGTAGCGCATGCCCATGGCGGCCAGGTGGTCGATAAAGCGGCGCGTGGGCGCGCCGATCGTACCCGGCTTGCCATCGTCAGTCGGCACCGAGGTAATGTGGCACACGACGCCCGCGCCATGATCGAGCGGCTCCTGCAGGCGCCTCTCGGCATGGTGATAGATGATCGAAGAGCCCAGCGGGTACAGGTCGAGCGTGACCGTACCGTTGTGGATCTCGCACTCGTGGCCGCTGATCACGTCACTCGCGCATTCACCGAGCGCCGGAATCGTCACGCGGTGCGAATTGCGCAGGCTGCGATTGACGATAACAGTCGCAGCCTCGCCGTCTTTGCCCGTGCGGGTGTAGGCTAGGACGTCGTCGTTAAGCGCGAAGGCCTTGATCTCGCCGTCAACCATAAACGGCAACGCGCGGCGCAGGGCGGATGCGTTCTTCACGATGGCCAACGTATCGAAATCGTGGAGCTGGTCCTTTGTCGGCAGGGTACGGCGGTTGCCCGGATCGGTGAGGCCCTCCAGGCCGTACTCATCGCCATAATAGATCGAGGGCACGCCGGGGAAGGTCATCTGCATGAGCGTCGCCAACCAAAAGCGCCTCTTGGCCAGGTCCATAGAGTTCTCGTCCAAGCGCCATTTGCTACGCTCGCTCTCGGGTAGCTGCGACTCGTCGGGACCACCGCCGAGCACCGAGATAATGCGCGGACGGTCGTGGCTCGAAAGCAGATTGAGCGCGCAGGCCAGTGCCTCGCGCGGGTAGTTCTCGTGCAGTGTCTCGATGTCCTCGGCAGCCTGATAGGCATCTCTGTAGCCCATCAAAAAGCCGATGACCATGTCGCGGAAGGGGTAGTCCATGGCGGAATCGAGTTCGGAGCCCTGCAGATAACGGCGCAGATGGCCATAGCTGATCTTGTTGGAGGCGTCCTCCCAGACTTCGCCGAGCAGCAGCGCATCGGGCTTCTCTTCGAGCACGGCGGCCTTGATATCGGCCAGGAAGTCATCGGAAAGCTCGTCGGCCACATCGAGTCGCCAGCCGTGGGCACCGGCGCGCAGCCACTTGCGAATGACGCCGTCCTTGCCCAGAAGCTTTTTACGCACGAGCTCGGAATTCTCGTTGAGGGCGGGCATATTGCTCACGCCCCACCAGCAGTCATACGAACCGTCCTCGTGGAAGGTAAACGCATCGCGCCACGGGGAGTCCTCGCTCTGCCACGCGCCGACGCCGGGATAGTTGCCGTAGCGGTTAAAGTAGATTGAGTCGTCGCCCGTATGGTTGAAGACGCCGTCCAGGATGATGGAAATGCCGAGCTTCTCGGCCGCCTCGCATAGCTCCGTAAAGTCTTGCTCGGTTCCCAGAATCGGGTCGATCTTGGTGTAATCGGCTGTGTCGTAGCGGTGGTTGCTCGCGGCCTCAAAGATCGGGTTGAGGTAGATGACCGTAAAGCCCAGCTCGGCGATGCGGGGCAGGTCATTTTGGATACCCTTGAGAGAGCCGCCGTAAAAATCCCAGGTCTTGATGGATCCGTCCTCGGCACGCTCGTACACGGGCGGCTCGTTCCAGTCCTCGACCATGCGACGCTGGATTCCCTTACGCGGTTTTTCGACCTCGGCCAGCGTGCGTTCGCGCCAGTTTTCGTCGCGGGCGTAGCGGTCGGGGAAGATCTGGTAGACCATGCCGTGCTCGTACCAGGTGGGACGGTTCTCGCGGTGCTTGTAGACGGTAATCTGGAAGGACGGAACCTCGGCGTAGTTGTATACAACGCCCTCGCCGCCGGTGCGACCCTGCGGTGCACCCAAGCGGACCTCGGACTGGCCTTCGATATTGCATATAAAGCTGTACCATACAAGACAGGGCTCGGCGCAGTTGAGCTCACCGGTAAAGATGCCATCGCCCTTGTGCTCCATGGGGATCAAGGTCTCTCCGATGCCGTCAACCCAGGTGCGCAGGGTGAGCGTTGCCTGGTTGGGGTCGGCATCCTCCAAAATCACCGAAAGCGAAACGGAAGTTCCAGTGCTCACAGCGCCAAAAGGAGTGCGAAACTGCGTCAGGCGGCTGTTGTGTATCAATCTCATAGTACGGTCCAGTTCTATACAATCATGGCCAGCGGGTCATGGGCTTAACGCACAGTGCATAAGTATATCCGTTGCACTTTAGTTGTATAAACTACAGTCGCTCACTATCGGCGAACGGTTGTCCTAGAAAATCGTTTTACCAACTATCTACAGAGAAGGGGCGCCCGGTTGGAGCGCCCCTTGTTTAGGGTTTTTATTAGGTTTTAGATCGTCTGTGGGCTAGCGGCGCTTACGGGTGGCCGTTGCCTTGCGGACGGAGGTCTTCTTGGTCGGAGCCTTTTCCTCGGCTGGAGCGGCGGGGGAGACCGGGGCCTTCTTGGCGGGTTCGGTCTTTGCCGAAGCCTTTGGAGCGGTCTTGACCTCGGCGGCCTTCGGTTCCGGCTCGGCCTTTACTGCGGGTTTGTCCTTGGCATTAGCCTCTGCCTTGGGAGCGGCTGTCTTGGTCGTAGCCTTTTTGGCCGTTGTCGTGGCGCGCTTGCGTGTGGTGGTCTTGGCGGCCGGCTTTGCCTCGACCGTTGCCTCGGCCTTGGTCTCGGAGGGCGCCTCCTCGACCTTGACGGCGGGCTTTGCAGCAGCCTTCGGGGCCGTCTTCGCGGAGGCCTTCGTCGTAGCAGCCTTGGTCGCCGGCGACTTCGTAGCCGTGGCCTTCTTGGCGGTCGCGGTCTTGGTCGCGGTCGTCTTCTTGGCAGCGGTCTTGGCCGGAGCCTTTGCCGCGGTCTTAGCCTCGGCAGTGGTAGCCTCAGCGGTGGCCTCGGCCTTTACCTCGGGAGCGGCCTCGGCTTCGACGGCCTTCTTGGCAGCGGCGGTCGTACGCTTACGCGTGGTGGTTGCCTTGGCAGCGGTGGTCTTGCTCGTAGCGGCCTTCGTGGTCGTGGCCTTCTTAGCCGTCGTCTTGCGGGTCGTCGTCTTCTTGGCGGCAGGCTTCGCCGTGGGCTTTACCTCGCCGTCGTCAGCCGGCTTCTCCTCGGCCTTGGGCTCCTCGGCAGCAGCGGGCTCCTTAACGGGTGCCGCAGGCTCGGCCTCAGCGGCAGCGGGCTCCTTAACGGGTGCCGCAGGCTCGGCCTCGGCGGCAACCGGCTCCTCCACAGCCGCAGCAGCCTCTACTGCCACCGGCCTCTCAATCTCCGGGTGCATAAAGAAGTACAGGTCCAGATACTTATCGGCCGAACGTGTCCAGCTAAAGTCCTGGCTCATGGCCTGCGTGACCAGCTGATTCCAGGCCTCGTGGTTATCCCAGAACAGGCGAGCCGCGCGGAACACCGCGTCGCCCATCTCGTCGCCGTTAAAGTGACTAAATGAGAAGCCCGTGCCCTCGCCGGTAAACTCGTTGTACGGTTGCACGGTGTCCTTCAGACCACCGGTCTCGCGCACAATGGGCAGGGTGCCGTAGCGCATGGCGATGATCTGCGACAGGCCACAGGGCTCAAACTTCGAGGGCATCAGGAACATATCGGCGGCGGCGTACATGCGCTGCGAAAGCGCCGGGTCAAACTCGATACGCGCCGCCATGGTGCCGGGGTATTTGCCCTGGAAGTAGCGCAGGCCGTCCTCGTAGTCGCGGTCGCCGGTACCCAGCACGGCCACCTGAACGCCACCGGACAGGATGCGGTCGAGCGCGTACATGACCAGGTCCATGCCCTTCTGTCGCGTCAGGCGCGTGACCATCACCATAAGCGGGCGGTCGTCGCGAATCTCGAGCCCCAACTCCTCCTGCAGCTTTGCCTTGCATGCGGCCTTCCCCGCACGGTCATCAACCGTGTAGTTGGCGGCAATGCGCTTGTCGGTCGCCGGATCAAAACCCACAACGTCAATGCCGTTGAGGATACCCTGCAGAGCGTACGAACGCTCGCGCAGCACGCCGTCCAGGCCCTCGCCAAACTCGGGCGTCTGGATCTCGCCCGCATAGGTGGGGCTCACCGTGGTGATGGCATCGGCATAGTGCAGCGCGCCCAGCATATAGTTAATGCTGCAGGCGTCACAGCGCAACTGCGTGGCGGCTGCCGGAATATGCGCCATACCCAGTATGTCTTCCATCACGGTGTCGCTAAACTGACCCTGGAACGCCACATTGTGAATCGAGAACACGGTCTTGACGCGGTCGTACAGCGGCAGGCCTTGGTAGAACTCTCGCAAGAACACGGGCGCCAGCGCCGTCTGCCAGTCGTTGCAGTGCAGGATGTCGCACTCAAATCCTTCGGGCAGGTGCTGCAGGCTCTCGGTGATGGCCTTGGAGAAAAACGCGAAGCGCTCGCCGTCGTCAAAGAAGCCGTAGGGATAGTCGCGCGCAAAGTAGTGCTCGTTGTCCACGAACATATAGGTGACGCCGTCGTGCTCGAGCTTCTCCAACCCGCAGTACTCGTTGCGCCAGCTCAGGCTCACGTAAAAGTCGGCAAAGTGCTCCATCTGCGCCTTGTACTCGTCCTTGATGGTGGCGTACTTGGGCACCATCACAATGACTTCGGCGCCAGCGCGCACGAGTGCCGCAGGCAGCGAGCCCGCCACGTCACCCAAGCCACCGGTCTTAACAAACGGCGCGCACTCTGCCGAGGCAAACACGATCTGCATCTTTTTGCTGGTTTGTGCCATTATGTCTCCCATGTTGCAATTCGAGAATAGCCGCCTGGCGCTAACCGGGCGACTATTCTACAAGTTACGTGCGATTATGTGGTGCCAACGTTAACGAGCGATGGTGGTATCGGACGTTAACGGAGCCTTGCCCAGCACCAGGATGTTCTCGGGCGTACCGCGAAGCTCGGTGTTGGTGGGAACCACGTTGTTCTTGTCCAAGATGGCGTTCTCAACACGGGCGCCGCTCTTGATGATGCAGCTCTGGTTGATGATGGAGTTGGTCACCGAGGCGCCTTCCTCGATCACAACGCCGCGCGACAGAATCGAGTTGCGCACGGTGCCCTTGATGATGCAGCCGGCCGAGATGATCGAGTTGCAGGCGTGGCTGCCGGTCGCGTAACGCGAAGGCGGCACGTCGTGGGCCTTGGTCAGGATCGGGCGCTCGGGGTCAAAGAGCTGATCGGCCACGGTCTGGTCGAGCAGGTCCATGCTGCGACGATACAGCGACTTCTCGCTAAACACGCCCACGACCTCGCCCTTGTACTCATAGCTGCACACGTCGATGTTGCCAAAGTCGCCCTGGAGTGCCTCGAGCAGGTCCAGATAGTCGGCGGCCTGGTAGTGGTCGATGATCTCGAGCAGCGTCTCGCGGTTGACGATGCAGCAGTCCATAGAGGCGTTGTCGCCGTACGCGACGCCGGCGCTCACGCCCGTCAGGCGGCCGTTCTCGTTGATATCGAGCTTGGTCTCGTCTTCGACGTTGTGCGTGGCCTTGCAGTACACCACGGTCATCTGGGCACCGGATTTCTCGTGCGCCTCGATAATGGTGTTGAGGTCCATGTTAAAGATGACGTTGGTGCCCATCATCACAACATAGGGCTTGTCCGAGCGCTGGAACAGCGTCTTGTTGGAGATGATGTCGCGGAGCAAGAAGCGCATGCCGCCCTTGGTGGTGCCATACGCGTTGCCGGGCACCATGAACAGGCCGCCCTTCTTGCGGTCCAGGCCCCAGTCCTTGCCCGAGCCCACGTGGTCGATCAGCGAGCGGTAGTTGCCCGGCATGACAACGCCGACGGTCTTAATGCCGGCGTTCATCATGTTGGACAGCGGAAAGTCGATCAGGCGGTAGCGGCCCAAAAACGGAACGGACGCGATGGGGCGATCCTTGAGCAGCACGCTGCCGTAGGTCGAAGAGTAGTTAGCGGTGATATAGCCGATGGCCTTGCGATTGATCATCGGATCATTCCCCCTTCCCGACAACGACGTCATTTCCAACGACGGCCGTATCCTTGGTGGTATCGACAGAGCCGAGCTTCACGCCCTCTTCGACCGTGGAGTTCTCGCCCAAAATAGCGCGGCAAATGTGCGCGCCGCTCTTAACGTGCGCACCCGGCAGCAGCACGGAGTCCTCGACCACGGCGCGCTCCTCGATGATGACATCGGTCGAAAGGATCGAGTGGCGAGCGGTGCCGTAGATCTTGCAGCCATTGGAGACCAGGCAGTCGTCCAGGCGACCGTCCGGGCCAATGTAGTGCGGCGGACGCGTGGTGATGTTGGACATGATGGGGAAGCTCTTGTCAAACAGATCGAACTCGGGGTTGTTGCCCAGCAGGTCCATCGAGGTCTCGTGGAAGCTGGCGATGGTGCCAACATCCTTCCAAAAGCCGTGGAACTCGTAGCTGTACAGGCGCTTGCCCTCGCCGAGCAGCTTGGGGATGATGTCCTTGCCAAAGTCGTGGCTCGAGCGCTGGTCCAGAGCGTCCTCCTCGAGCGCCTTGATCAGCACGTCGGCCGAGAAGATGTAGATGCCCATGGACGCGAGGTTCGAATCGGGCTTCTCGGGCTTCTCCGTGAACTTGGTGATGCGGCCGTCCTCGGGGTCGGTGGTCAGGATGCCAAAGCGGCTGGCCTCCTCCCACGGCACGGGCATAACGCTCACCGTGAGGTCGGCGTTGTTCTCAATGTGCGTCTTGAGCATCTTGCGGTAGTCCATGCGATACAGATGATCGCCCGAAAGAATCAGGACGTACTTGGGGTCGTTGGACTTGATGTAGTCGAGGTTCTGCGTGATGGCGTCGGCCGTGCCCGCATACCATGCGCCACCGGTTTGCGTCTCGTACGGCGGCAGGATCGACACGCCACCGTCGCGGCTGTCCAGATCCCACGCCTCGCCAGAGCCCACGTAGGCATGCAGCAGATAGGGACGATACTGCGTCAGAACGCCCACCGTGTCGATGCCCGAATTGGAGCAGTTGGACAGCGAAAAGTCGATAATGCGGAACTTGCCACCAAAGCTAACCGCCGGCTTAGCGATCTTTTGGGTGAGTGCCCCCAATCGGCTTCCCTGTCCTCCTGCGAGGAGCATCGCGATGCATTCTTTCTTACTCATCGATTTCTCCTTCTGTCATCGATGTTCCTAAACCCATTAGCGACGGGCGCGGCGCTCGGTCGCGCCCGTCGAGTAATGCCGTGCGGCAAAGGGAACTCGCGGCCTTTACGCGTGCCAGATCTCGTCGCGGTACTCGCGAATGGTGCGGTCGCTCGAGAACCAGCCGCTCGAGGCGGTGTTGAGCAGGGCCTTGCGGTTCCAGGTCTCCTGGTCGCCATAGCTGCCCGTGAGCTTCTCCCATGCATCCACGTAGCTGCGGAAGTCTGCCATAACCAGGTCGGGGTCGTTGTTGTTCATAAGCTCGTTGTAGATGCTCTCAAAGTTGCCCGAAAGGCCGGCAAACGTGTTGTCCTTGAGCTCATCCATCACGAGGCCCAGACGTTCGCGATCATTGTTGAGCGTATCCCACGCAAAGTAGCTGTTCGATGCCCAGAGCTGCTCGACCTCGGGAGCGGTCAGGCCAAAGATCGCCTCGTTCTCGCGGCCGGCCAAATCGGCGATTTCGATGTTGGCGCCGTCGAGGGTGCCCAGCGTAATGGCGCCGTTCATCATGAGCTTCATGTTGGACGTGCCCGAGGCCTCCTTGCCAGCTGTGGAAATCTGCTCCGAAATCTCGGCGGCAGGGTAGATGAGCTGTGCGTTGCTCACGCGGAAGTTGGGGATAAAGCAGACCTTCATGACTTCGTTGACGCGCGGGTCGTTGTTGATGACCTCGGCCACCGAGTTGATCAGGCGGATGGTCTCCTTGGCAAAGGTGTAGCTCGAGGCAGCCTTGCCGCTAAAAATAAAGGTCGTCGGTGTTACGTGGAAGTTGGGATTGGCGATGCGACGGTTGTAGATGTCCATCACCTTCATGATGTTCATGAGCTGGCGCTTGTAGGCATGAAAACGCTTTACCTGAACATCGAAGACGGTGTTGGGGTCTATGACCAGACCGGTCTCTGCCTTAACGTAGGCGGCAAGACGCTCCTTATTGGTGCGCTTAGAGGCACCCACGGCCTTTAGGAACTCGGTGTCGTTCTGAAAACCTTTAAGTTTCTCAAGCTCAAAGGCGTCCTTCAGCCAGCCGTCGCCAATGGCCTCGGTCACGAGCTTGGCGTAGGTGGGGTTGGCCTCGGCAAAGAAGCGACGGTGCGAGATGCCGTTGGTCTTGTTGTTGAACTTCTCGGGCGTTAAAGCATAGAAGTCCTTGAGCACATTGTTCTTGATGATATCGGAGTGAATCTTGGCCACGCCGTTGACGCTGTGGCTGCAGATCACGGACAGGTTGGCCATGCGAACCTCGCCGTCCCATAGGATGGCGGTCTGGCGCAGACGCTCCTGCCAGCCCTCCTGCGTAGTATCGAACGACTCATGCCAACGACGGCTGATTTCGTCGATGATCTGGTACACACGGGGGAGGAGCTTGGAGAACGTGCCGATGGGCCACTTCTCCAGGGCCTCGGGCAGGATGGTGTGGTTGGTGTAACTCACGACCTGCGTCACGATGTTCCAGGCGTCATCCCACTCGAGCTTCTTCTCGTCGATGAGGATGCGCATGAGCTCGGGGCCGCACATGGCGGGGTGCGTATCGTTGGTGTGGATGGCCACAAACTGCGGCAGTAGCTCCCAGTTCGCGCCGTGTTCCTTCTCAAAGGTGTCGAGCAGGCTATAGATACCGGCCGAGACAAACAGGTATTCCTGCTTCAGTCGCAGCAGACGGCCGTGCTCGCCGGCGTCGTTGGGGTAGAGGATGGCGCTGATGGCCTCGGCCTCGGCGCGCTCGGCATCGGCCAGGGCGTAGTCGCCGCGGTTGAAGGCCTCCAAATCGAAGTGCTCCTCGACCGGCTCAGCGGCCCAGACGCGCAGCTTGTTGACGGTCTCGCCGGCATAGCCCACCACGGGGATGTCGTAAGGGACGGCCAGGATGTCCTGCGTGTCCACGGTTCGATAGAACGTGCGACCGTTCTCCTCAAAGCCCTCGACGCGGCCACCAAACTTAATGGTCACGGCCTTGTCCTGACGACGGACCTCCCAGGGATAGCCGTTGGTGAGCCACTCGTCGGTGGTTTCAACCTGGCTGCCGTTGACGATCTCCTGTTTAAACAGGCCGTAGCGGTAGCGCATGCCGTTGCCGTAGCCGGCAATGCCCTCGGCTGCCATGGAATCCAGGAAGCATGCGGCCAGACGACCCAGGCCACCGTTGCCCAGCGCCGGATCGGGCTCCTGGCTCTCGATGACGGACAGGTCAAGGCCCATATCGTCGAGAGCCTCGGCGACCATGTCGCGCACGCCAAAGTTGAGCAGGTAGTTGTCGAGCAGGCGGCCGATCAAAAACTCGATCGAGAAGTAGTACACGCGCTTCTTGCCCTCGGCGGTGGCGCGGGCGTCGCTCTTGGTGGCAACGGTGCGGGCCTTCTCGGCCACGAGCTTGGCCAGGGCGTTAAAGCGATCCAGGTCGCTGGCGGCCTCGACGCTCTTGCCGCTAATGCTCATGACGGCATCGCGATAGAGCTCGGTAAACTCCTGCTTGTTGTCGAAGATCTTATTCATACGTTCCTTCCCCCGGGGATGTTTCTCCCGGAACGGCTGTGACTTGTATCCTACGCCCCCGCGGGGCGGGAAATTACAGTGGTAACGCCTTTGTTACGCATCCTTAGGTGACGACTTAACAGAAGCAGACTTGGCTTTGGTAGCGGCCTTTTTGGCAGCCGGCTTCTTGGTCGCGGTAGCCTTGGCAGCGGGCTTTGCGGCGGCCTTAGCCTTGGCCTTGGTCGTCGTAGCCTTCGCCTTGGCCGGAGCCTTCTTGGTGGCCGCTGGCTTGGGCTTTACCGAGGACGCACGCTTGCGGGTCGCCTTCTTGGGCTCCTCGACCACGGGCGGCTTATAGCTGCTGGGGCCGCGACGCTTAAGCACCACGCCTGCCAGGCTGGGCACCTTAATCTCGATGGAGTCCATCTGCCCGTTCCAGGGATAGGGCTCGCTCGAGCAGGTGTAGGGCTCCTCGCCAGCATAGCCGCTGCCGCCAAACTCGGGACGGTCGGAGTCAAAGATGACCTCCCAGTCGCCCTCACGCGGCACGCCCACACGGAAGCTCTCGTAGGCCGCCGGGTCAAAGTTGATCAGGATCACGAGGTCGTCATCGACGTCCTCGCCCTGACGCACAAAGCTCACGATGGACTGCTTGGAGTTGTCCGCGTCGATCCAGGTAAAGCCGTCGTCATTGTAACCGCGCTCGTACAGGGCGGGCTCGGCGGTATACAGGTGGTTGAGCGCCTTAATGAACGCCTGATGGTGTGCATGGGTCTCATACTGCTCGGTCAAGAACCACTGAATAGATTCGTAGTAGCGCCACTCGATAAACTGGCCGATCTCGTTGCCCATAAAGTTGAGCTTGGCACCGGGGTGCGTCATCTGGTAGAAGGCGAGCGTGCGCAGGCCGGCAAACTGGCGCCACCAGTCACCCGGCATGCGGCCGATGAGCGAGCACTTGCCGTGCACGACCTCGTCGTGGCTCAGCGGGCAGATAAAGTTCTCGGTAAAGGCGTACATGATGGAGAACGTGAGCAAGCCATGGTTGCCGGGGCGCCACGGAAAATCGGTCTGCATGTAGTGCAGGGTGTCGTTCATCCAGCCCATGTCCCACTTGTAGTGGAAGCCCAGGCCGCCGTCCTGCGGCGGATAGGTCACAAGCGGCCACGCGGTGGACTCCTCGGCCATCATCATCACGTCGGGGTAGTGTGCCTCAACAGCGCAGTTGACCTGACGGATAAACGCGCTGGCGTCCAGGTCCTCCTCGGTACCGTACTTGTTGAACTTCTTTTGGCCAGGATCGTCAATGCCAAAGTTGAGGTACAGCATGCTGGACACGCCGTCCATGCGAATGCCGTCCACATGGAAGTTCTCGATCCAGTACAGCACGTTGGAGACCAAGAAGGAGCGGACCTCGCCGCGGGCGAAGTCAAACTTGTGCGTGCCCCAGTTGGGGTGAATCTCGTGCTCAAACAGCATGTGGCCGTTAAAGGTGGCAAGGCCGTGGGAGTCGGCGCAAAAACCGCCGGGCACCCAGTCCATGATCACGCCGATGCCCGCCTCGTGGCACGCATCGATAAAGTGCATGAGCTGCTGCGGGTTGCCGTAGCGCGACGTAGCGGCAAAGTAGCCGGTCGTCTGGTAGCCCCAGGAGCCATCGAAGGGGTGCTCCATAAGCGGCATGACCTCGATATGCGTGTAGCCCATATCGCGCACGTAGTCCACGAGCTCCACCGACAGGTCGTCGTAGGTGTAAAACTCGCCGCGCTGCGCAGGGAAGGGGTCCATGGGACCGGGGTAGTTGCCGTACTCGTCCGGCTCGCCCTGTGGCTCGTCTCCGTGGCGCTTCCACGAGCCAATATGCACCTCGTAGATGTTGAGCGGCTGCGACATGTGGTTGTGGCCGGCGCGGCGCTTGAGCCACGCGGCGTCGTTCCACTGGTAGCCATCGAGGGTCCACAGCACGCTCGCCGTTCCCGGAGGGCACTCGGCCTTAAAGGCGTACGGATCGGCCTTGTAAAGCTTTTCGCCCTCGTTGGTCTCGATGAGGTATTTATAGAGCTGGCCCTGCTCGGCGCCAGGAATAAAGCCTTCCCAGATAGCGCTCGTGTGTACGGGCACCAGCGGGTTGGCTTGTTCGTCCCAATTGTTAAATTCACCGATAACGTGGACGCTCTTAACGTCGGGCGCCCAAACGCAAAAACGCCAGCCGCGCGTGCGCTGCTGCGTGTCGGGATGCGCGCCCATCTTTTCCCAGCTGCGCTCCCACATACCGATGCCAAACAGATAGACATCGTCCTTGGTGAGCTCCGGTGCGTGCGGGGCGGCTTTTCGGGTAGCGGGCTTTTTGGTTGCTGGCTTTAGCTTTGTATCGCTCACGTTTGATCCCATCATGACGCGGCAGCGTGTTGCCTTGGTGACTAGATGCGAAAGGTCCAAGGCTGCACGAATCGAAGGGACGGCGATAGCTCTATGAGTCGTCCCACCTCGCGTGCACGGTGGAACTTTCGGCAAAAACCACAATAACACCTGTCCGTTACATTTATGGACGAAAGTGGATTTACGGTGGCGTTTAATCGGTGAGCGCCATGTTTATGCCACTGACAGAATTGCGATGGTAAAACTCTTGACAGTTTTACCAATTAGGGTTTCAAAATTTTTAGATTTACGTTTGGTAAAACGTTTTTAGCAGGTTGTTTACCATTTGACATTGAAAGGTTTGCGAATGAACCACACAGCCGCCTCTAATGTTGCTTTTATTTTTGATTGCGACGGCACACTGGTAAATAGCACCCCCGTTTGGGCCTATGCCCAGCCCGAACTATTGCGGCGTCACGGCATTGATGTAACGGTCGACGATTTTGCCCAGTTTGAGCATTTGTCGCTCGAGGACGAGTGCCAGGCCTACCACGACACGTGGGACATTGGCGAAAATGGCGAGGAGCTGTATCGCGAGCTGAGTGACATCCTGATCGATGGCTACTCCAAGGTGCCGCCGCGCGAGGGGCTCCTGGCATTTTTGGAGCAGGCGAAATTGGCCGGCATTGCTATGTGCGTGGCCACGTCCACGCCGGCCGAGCTGGTGCAGTCCGCACTCGCGGGTGCGGGGCTCGACGCCTATATGGAGTTTATTACCACGACGGGCGAGGCGGGCCGCTCCAAGCAGTTCCCCGATGTGTACGAGCTGGCGCTGCGCCGCCTTGAGGAGCGCCACGGGCACCAGTTTGAGCGCGCGTGGGTGTTTGAAGACGCCGTCTTTGGCCTTAAGAGCTCTGGCACTGCAGGCTTTAAGCGCGTGGGCATTTACGACCCGCACGGCCGTATGGAGCGCGACGAGGTTCGCGATAACTGCGATATCTTTATCGACAGCTATAAGGACCTGGACCTGACCCGTGTGCTTGCGTTTGAGGGCTAGGCGAGGGCCGTGGCTTGCAAAGTATTAGTTGTTTGCGGCTCACCGGTGGTGGCGAGCGCGGATCTGTTGCGTCGACTAGCGGGGGAGTGCGACCACGTTGTCGCCGTGGACCGCGGGCTCGACGCGCTGCTGGGCGCCGGCCTGGGCTGCGACGTGTATGTAGGAGATGCCGACACGGTGAGCGACACCGGTCGCGCGTTGGTCGATGCCGCCGAGGCCTTTGAGGTAGAGCGCCACGACCCCTACAAGGACTATACCGACCTAGCGTTGGCACTCGATTCGGTCCGCCGTCGCTGGCCGGGTGCCGAGGTGGTTACGACCTGCGCCACCGGCGGTCGCCCGGACATGGCGCTTTCCGTACTGGGTCTGCTTGCAGGCTACGAGGATGCCCCCATTTGGATTGCCGAGGACAAGGTGGTCGCCCGCATCCTTCACGCTGGCGAGACCTGGTCCATTGAGGGCGCCGAGGGCAAAACCTTCTCCATCATCGCCATAGTCCCTGGGACAGTAGTAAGCGAACACGGCCTAGAGTGGGAGCTAGACCACAGCCCCCTGGGTCTGCTAGCCGACACGGGCATCTCTAATGTCGTAAGGAAAACGGCCAAGATTCAAGTCCACCAAGGCATCGCGATCGGTTATTTATACCGTGAGGGTTTTATCGGGACGGTGGGTTAATTAGCTGGTTTTGGCTAAGCCAAAACCAGCTAATTCAGCCCCGTCCCAGGAAAACCCGTAAGGCAGGGCAACAACCCAAAAAAATCTCTTGCATCCCCGCAAACATTCCCCTATAGTACTACCTCGTCACGGGGGCGTAGCTCAGCTGGGAGAGCGCTTGACTGGCAGTCAAGAGGTCAGGGGTTCGATCCCCCTCGTCTCCACCATCGTGAATGCAAAGGCCTTCGGAAAACCGGAGGCTTTTTTTCTTATAAAGAGGCTCAATTGGTTGACTGTGTTCGCGGCGGGCGTTTCGGCGCGAGTCTATAAAAAGGTTTAATCATTTCAATAAATGGTGGTGTGGTCCAGCGGGATTTACGAGTACGAGCATCCCAAGATCTTCGACACCTATTACGAGAAGGTCTTGCCGTATGAAAATTGGTTTAGCTGCTGGTTTTGACGACGAGTGTAGGAACAGGTCGTTGTGCTGCAAGTATGCTGTAAACACGGATTGCTCCGGAGCGGTTTGGCATACGATTGGTTGATTTCCGATCTCAGCCGAACACATTGAGCTGATGGCTCGCTCCCGCAGTTAACCGAACGCCCCCGCGGCCCCTCTCGGGCCCCGGGGGCGCCATTTTCCCAGTTGA